>NZ_JBHWVI010000050.1:0-46351 GCF_042737005.1 Streptomyces sp. NPDC060027 | reverse complement strand
GGCAGTTCGTGTCTGCCAGGCCCTGCTGATCTCGACTACGAGAGAAACCATAGCCAGACGATCTCCCAATGTCTACTCCAGCCAGCATAGATTTTCGTGTCCCTTGTGAGGAGCAAGTCGCTCTCGAACAACGACGACGGCCGGTGCACGCGAGAGCGTCCGGTCCTTCCTCAAGGATGGCGGGACGATGCTGCGGACACCGTGGTCCTGGTCGTGTCCGAACTCGTCACCAACGCCCTGCGCCACGGCGGCGGTGCCTACACCCTCGACCTGGCGGCACACCCGGACGGCATCGAGGTGGCCGTGCACGACCACAGCTCGCAGGCACCCCGCATCCGCACCCGGGACCTGAACGGCGGCGCCGACGGCTTCGGCTGGCCCATGGTCCACCATCTCGCCCGCACCACCACGGTCACCCGCCACCCCTCCCGCGGCAAGACCGTGAGCGCCCTCCTCGACCGGTAGGGCCACGCCGCCGCCCGAGGAACGTCGGGCACGGGCCACCACGGCCTTCACCGACACGGCATCCCGACGAGTCGGCGAGGCCCGTGTCGGACCACGCACGCCCGATGGGTTAGCCTCCCTTCCGCCTTCGCTCCTGAGGCGGGATCACGGAGTGGCGGATCCACCACGGAATTTCCTGGCATGCATGCCTCAAGTGGGGGTACGCCGTCTCTGGCCGCTCAGGAGCAGGCGGCATCTGAGGCTGGACCACGCAGGAGGGGACGAGCATGACAGTGACCGAGACGACCGGGGCGCGGACCGTCGTGCTGCCGGAGATCAGCGACCCGTCGCAGATCGCGCCGAAGGACGCCCGCGAGCTGTCGAAGCTGTTCTTCGACCAGCTCGCCGTCCTCGAAGAGGGCACGCCCGAGTACCAGTACGCGCGCAACACCCTCATCGAAATGAACATCACCCTCGTCCAGTTCGCCGCCTCCCGCTTCCGCAGCCGAGACCGGGACGAGATGGAAGACCTCGTCCAGGTCGGCACCATCGGCCTCATCAAGGCCATCGACCGGTTCGAGCTGACCCGCGAAGTCGAGTTCACCTCCTTCGCCGTCCCCTACATCGTCGGCGAGATCAAGCGCTTCTTCCGCGACACCACCTGGGCCGTCCACGTCCCGCGCCGCCTGCAGGAAGCCCGTGTCCAACTGGCCAAGGCCACCGAGGAACTCCGCAGCCGGCTCGGCCGCACTCCCACGGTCAAGGAACTCGCCCAGCTGATGTCCCTGTCCGAGGAGGAGGTCATCGAGGCCCGCAAGGCCGCCAACGGCTACACCTCGGCCTCCCTCGACGCCGCCATCACCTCCAGCGAAGACGGCGAAGCCGCCCTCGCCGACTTCATCGGCATCGACGACACCGCCCTCGAACTCGTCGAGGACTTCAACGCGCTCGCCCCTCTGATCTCCCAGCTCGACGACCGTGAACGCCGCATCATCCACATGCGGTTCGTCGACGAACTCACCCAGGCCCAGATCGGCGAACACCTCGGCGTCTCCCAGATGCACGTCTCCCGCCTCCTCAACCGCACCCTCGCCAAGCTCCGCGAAGGCATGCTCACCACCAACTGAGCACAGCAGCCCACAACACACCGGCGTTGCTCTCCTCCCCCCATGCGGCGGAAAGGGGACAACGCCGGTACACGCCACGACGCGTCGGCACGGACGCTCCCCCTGCTCGCGGTGCGGCACTTCGCCGCTGGCAGCAGCCGGACTCAGAACCTTCCTGGCCACACCGCCCGAGACCAACCGGGCCACTCCTGGGCTGAGTCACCATCCGGCAACAGCCCTGTTTGCGCTAGCCGGAGCAGGCGCCCCATGCGCGTCACCGGGAGACGAACGGCCTGTCGACGACCGTCTCTCTGCGTCGTTCAGTCGGCAATCCGCTCGCGTTTCCTGCCCCCAATCCCTCGCGCTCCCTGCCCGGCCTGCGACAGCACGCTTACGTGGCATTTCATCGGACGTCTTCCGTGAGACGGAAGTCGTGTTGCAGCCCAGTGATGTCTGCCCGAACGATGCCACCACCATCAGAGACGGGAGCCGGCCTTCATGCCTCACATGACGTCCTTCGCCAGGAACCAGTGGTACGTCGTCGCCTACACCTACGAAGTCGGGCGCGCGTTGCTCGGACGGACGGTCCTCGGTGAACCGCTCGTCCTCTACCGGGCCGAGGAGGACGGGTCGGCCGTCGCCCTGTCCGACCGCTGTGTGCACCGGCGCTTCCCGCTCTCGGAGAGCCGGCTCGACGGTGACCGGATCGTGTGCGGCTATCACGGGTTCACGTACGACACGACGGGCACCTGCGTGTACGTGCCGGGGCAGAAGCGGATCCCGCGCACCGCCCGTGTCGCCGCGTACCCGGTGGTCGAGCAGGACCTGTTCGTCTGGGTCTGGATCGGCGACCCGGCCCTCGCCGACCCGGCGGCCGTCCCGCGCGCCCCGCACATGGACTCGCCGGACTGGACGACGGTCAGCGGCATGGAGCCCATCGACGCGGACTACGGACTCCTCGTCGACAACCTCCTCGACCTCTCGCACGAGACGTATCTGCACGGCGGCTACATCGGCACGCCCGAGGTCGCCGAGACGCCGATCGCCACCGAGGTCGACGAGGGCGCGGGCATCGTGCGCGTCTCGCGGCACATGGACGACGCGGAGTGCCCGCCGTTCTACGCCCGTTCGACCGGGATCGAGGGCCGTATCACTCGCTGGCAGGACATCGAGTACCACGCGCCCTGCCTCTACCTGCTGCATAGCAGGATCGCGCCGACGGGTGTGCTGCCGGAGGCGGACGGCAGCGACCCGAACGCGTTCCACACCGAGATCACGTACGCGATCACGCCGTCCGGCGACGGCAAGGTCTACGACTTCTGGGCGGTCTCCCGCGACTTCGCCCGCTCGGACGACGAAGTCACCACCTTCCTGAGGGACTTCAACCACACGGTCGTGATGCAGGACGTCGACGCGCTCAACCTCCTCCAGAAGACCCTCGGCACCGAACGCGACGGCTACCAGGAGCTGAGCATCAACATCGACACCGGTGGCCTCGCCGCCCGCCGTATCCTCGCCCGGCTGGTCGAGCAGGGCGAGAAGCCCGTGGAGAGGGTCCTGTGACCGCCCCGACCGGCGAGATCTACCGCGTGGACTGGGTACCGGGCACCGACGTGCTGCACGGAACCTGTCACTGCGGCGCCGAGCACACCGCCGAGGACCCGATCGCGATGTGGGAGTGGATGCTCGCCCACCCCGAGGGTCACGAAGCACCGGGGAACGGCCTCGGATCACGGGCGGGCGACCGGGGACCGCGGGGCGGCGAACCCGGGCCGCGGGGAGACCGGGGCGGGCCGCGTGAAGGCGGCCCCGCACCGTGGGGGAAGGCATCATGACCGCGCACGGAGCCGAACTCGTCGTCGGGCGGCGGGAGTTTGTCGCCGACGGCGTGCTCGCCCTGACCCTGCGCCATCCGCTCGGCGCGGAACTCCCGTCCTGGGAGCCGGGCGCCCACATCGACGTCGTCCTCGGTCCGGACCTGGAGCGGCAGTACTCCCTGTGCGGTGATCCGACGGACCGCAGGGCCTGGCGGATCGCGGTGCTGCGCGAGCCGGACGGACGGGGTGGATCGGCGTACGTCCACGGGCAGTTGGCGGAGGGTGACCTGGTCCACGTTCGCGGTCCGCGCAATCACTTCGCGCTGGCGCCCGCCTCGCGCTACCGGTTCGTCGCGGGCGGCATCGGCATCACCCCGATCCTGCCGATGCTCGCCGCGGCCGAGGCGGCGGGCGCCGAGTGGTCGCTGCTGTACGGCGGGCGCACCCGTGGATCCATGGCGTTCACCGGGGAGTTGGGACGGTTCGGGGACCGGGTCACCCTCGCTCCGCAGGACGAGACCGGGCTGCTGGACCTCGCCCCCGTGCTCGACGAGGTCCCCGAGGGCACCCTCGTCTACTGCTGCGGCCCCGGGCCGCTGCTCGACGCGGTGGAGGAGCGGTGCCCGGCCGGACCGCTGCACGTGGAGCGCTTCCGGCCGAAGCCCGGGCAGGAGGGCGGGGAGACGGGGTTCGAGGTCGTTCTCGACCGGTCGGGGCGCACCCTGAACGTCGCCCCCGGCGTCTCCGTCCTCGACACCGTGCGCGCCGCCGGTGTCGAGGTGCTCTTCTCCTGCACCGAGGGCACCTGCGGGACCTGCGAGACGGATGTGCTCGAAGGGACGCCGGACCACCGGGACTCGGTGCTGACGGACGAGGAGCGGGAGGCGGGCGGGACGATGCTCATCTGTGTGTCCCGCTGCCGCGGGAAGAGGCTCGTGCTGGACCTGTGACCGCGAGGTCCCCCTCGATCCGCGCGACCGTCGCCAGCAGGTGGGGAAGCAGGTCGCGGCGGACGGATTCGAGGCTGTTGCGGCTGGCGTGGACGGGGATGTTCGCGGCCGCCACCACGGTGCCGTCCCGGTCCCGCACCGGGGCGGCGACCGAGCGCAGACCCTCCTCCAGCTCCTGGTCGACGATGGCGTATCCCTGCCGCCGCACCCGGCCGAGTTCCGCCTTCAGAAGGGCCCGCGAGACGATCGTGCGCTCCGTCAGGGACCGCAGATCGGCCCGCTCCAGCAGGGCGTCGATCTCCGCGTCGGCGAGGTGCGCGAGGATCACCCTGCCCACGGAGGTGACGTGCGCGGGGAAGCGGGTGCCGACGGTGATCGTCGCCGTCATGATGCGCCGGGTGGGGACCCGTGCCACGTACACGACGTCGTCGCCGTCGAGGACGCAGAGCGAGCTGGACTCCCCCACCTGTTCGGCGAGTTGCTTCAGATGCGGCAGGGCGATCTCCGGGAGGGTGAAACCGGAGAGGTAGGCGTAGCCGAGTTCCAGCACGCGCGGGGTGAGCCGGAAGACCCGGCCGTCCGTGCGGACGTACCCGAGATCGACCAGGGTCAGCAGAAAGCGGCGTGCCGCGGCGCGGGTCAGGTCGCAGCCGCGGGCGACCTCACTGAGTGTCAGTTCCGGTCGGTCGGGCCCGAATACGCGGATGACGGCGAGTCCGCGTTCGAAGGATCGGACGAAGTGGGGCGCTCGGGCTGCTGCAGGCATCGTCGCCTCCAGAGGGACACACGGAGCGCTCCCGCGGGTGCCGAGAGCGCGTTTCAGTAACTGTCAACAATATTGTTAGCCAAGGCCATTGACCCGGCACGGACAGGGTTCTACCTTCGCGCTGAGCACCATTGTGCGGTGTGCGCACAACCTGTCGGAACACTTTCGTCTGCACAGGAGGAGCCATGCGTCGTCTGCTCGCCGGTATCGCGGTCGGAGCCTTCCTGGTCGCCGCGTCGGCCTGCGGTTCGTCCGACGGCGGTGGCGCCTCGGACAAGAACTCTTCGTCCGGCGGTACCACCACCGTCAAGGTGGGGATCATCCCCATCGTCGATGTCGCCCCGGTCTATCTGGGCCAGAAGAAGGGCTTCTACAGCAAGCGCGGCCTGAAACTGTCGATGACGGCCGCGCAGGGCGGCGCGGCGATCGTGCCGGGTGTCGTCTCCAGCCAGTTCCAGTTCGGGTTCTCCAACATGACCTCGCTGATGATCGCCCAGTCCAACGGCGTTCCCGTGAAGGGCATCGCCAACGGCGTCGCGTCGACGGGCGTCGACGGCAAGGACTTCGGCGCCATCACGGTCAAGAAGGGCAGCGCCATCACCTCCGCGAAGGACCTGGAGGGGAAGAAGGTCGCCGTCAACACGGTGAAGAACATCAACGAGACGGCCGTCCGCGAGTCGGTGCGCAAGGCGGGTGGCGACCCGTCCAAGGTGAAGTTCGTCGAGCTCGACTTCAACCAGATGCCCGCGGCCCTCGACAGCGGCCAGATCGACGCCGCCATGGTGGTCGAGCCCGCCCTCGCCACGGTCAAGAGCCAGGGCGGCACCGAGATCGCCTCGTCCCTGGTCGACGTGGCCAAGGACCTCACCGTCGCCATGTACTTCACCTCGAACCAGTACGCGACACAGCACCCCGACGTGGTGAAGAAGTTCCAGGAGGCCACGGCGGAGTCCCTGGCCTACGCCGACGCCCACCCGGATGAGGTCCGCGACATCGTCACCACGTACACGAAGATCCCGACGGCCGTGCTGGCGAACGTGACCCTGCCCAAGTGGCCGGCCGAGCCGAACCGGACCTCGATCGAGGCGCTGGAGAAGCTGGGCGAGCGGGACGGCCTCTTCAAGTCGGCGCCCGATCTGGACAAGCTGCTGCCGTGAAGCGGAAGCAGGCGCGTGGCGGTGGCTCCGCCGGGTGGGCCGTGAACGCCGCTCTGGGCGCCGCCGGGCTCGCGGCCTTCCTCGCCCTCGGCGAGGTGGTGCCGCGGCTCGGCGTGGTCAAGGAGGAGTACTTCCCTCCGACCAGCCGGATCGCCCGGGCCCTAGGCGACGAGATGTCCGACGGCGCCTTCTGGACCGACCTCGGCGACACCCTGACCGGCTGGGCGCTGGGCCTGGCGATCGCGGTCGGTGCGGGCATCGTGGTGGGCGTGGTCGTCTCGGTGGTGCCGCATCTGCGCGAGGTGACCGCCTCGACGATCGAGTTCCTGCGTCCCATCCCCTCCGTGGCCCTGATCCCCCTCGCCGTCCTCCTCTACGGCACAGAGCTGCGGTCGGTGCTCCTCCTCGTCGTGTACGCGTCCTTCTGGCAGGTCCTCGTCCAGGTCATGTACGGCGTGCGGGACGTCGACCCGGTGGCGGAGGAGACGGCGCGCTCGTACGGGCTCGGCACCTGGGCCCGGGTCCGCCATGTGCTCTGGCCGACGGCCCTCCCGTACGTCATGACGGGTGTCCGGCTGGCCGCGGCGGTCGCGCTCATCCTCACCGTGACCGCCGAACTCGTCATCGGCGCACCGGGGTTGGGCGCGCGCATCGCGGTCGCCCAGACCTCGCAGGCCGTACCCGAGATGTACGCGCTGATCGTGGTCACGGGTCTGCTGGGACTGCTGATCAACGTGGGTGCGCGGTCGGTGGAGCGGCACGCGCTGGCCTGGCACCAGTCGGTGCGCGGGGAGGTGGCGGTATGACGGACGTCCCGCCCGAACCGACCAGTCCGAGCATGTGGGGAAGCCTCCCCCTGCGGGTGCTGTTCGTGGCCGCGCTCCCGGTGCTGCTGCTCGTCGTCTGGTGGCTCGCCTCGGACGGCAGCACCGACGTCTACTGGCCGCCGCTGCGCACGATCCTCAGAACGTTCCCCGACGTCTGGACCCGCGACCGGCTCCGCGCCGACCTGGTGCCCAGCCTGCTGCGGCTGCTCGCCGGCTACGCGGCGGCGGCCGTCGTGGGTGTCGCCCTCGGCACGGTCATCGGCTCGTACCGGAAGGTGCGGGCGGTGTGCGAACCGGTCCTGGAGTTCCTGCGGGCCGTGCCGCCGCCGGTCCTCGTTCCGGTCATCATGCTGTTCGCGGGCATCGGGGACACGATGAAGATCGTCGTGATCGCGAGCGGCTGTGTCTGGCCGATCCTGCTGAACACGGTCGAGGGCGTGCGCGCCGTCGACTCCGTGATGTCCGAGACGGCCCGCTCGTACGGCATCACCGGACCGGCCCGGATGCGCTCCGTCGTCCTGCCGTCGGCGAGCCCGCAGATCTTCGCGGGCCTGCGCCAGGCGCTGTCCATCGGGATCATCCTGATGGTCATCAGCGAGATGTTCGCGGCCAGCAACGGACTCGGCTTCACCATCGTTCAGTTCCAGCGCGGCTTCGCGATCCCCGACATGTGGACCGGAATCCTCGTCCTCGGCCTGCTCGGCTTCGTCCTTTCGGTCGTCTTCCAGCTGGTCGAGCGCCGGGTGCTCGGCTGGTACCACGGTCTTCGGGAATCCTCCCGGCGGTCCTCGTGACGCTCGCGAAAGGGCGGTCCATGCACGCGTCTTTGTTCGTATCCGGCCTGCGGAAGGTCTACGAGGGGTCAGGGCGCCGGGTGGAGGCGGTCCGGGACCTCACCTTCACGGTGGACGCGGGTGAACTCGTCTGTCTGGTCGGCCCGTCGGGCTGCGGCAAGACCACGCTGCTGAAGTGCATGGGCGGGCTGCTGACTCCGACTTCGGGCGAGGTGCTGCTCGCGGGCCGGCGGGTGAGCGGTCCGCCGCCCGGCATGGCGTTCGTCTTCCAGGAGTACGGACGCAGCCTGTTCCCCTGGATGCGGGTCGGCGAGAACGTCGAACTGCCGCTGAAGCAGAAGAAGCTGAGCAGGACGCGGCGGCGGGAGCTGGTCGCCGACGCGTTGGAGTCCGTCGGGCTGGCCGATGCCGCGGGGGCCTATCCGTGGCAGCTGTCCGGCGGGATGCAGCAGCGGGTGGCCATCGCGCGGGCCCTCGCGTACGAGCCCGAGGTCCTGCTCATGGACGAGCCGTTCGCGGCCGTCGACGCGCAGACCCGCGCCGATCTGGAGGACCTGGTGCGGCGGCTGTGGCGCCAGCGCGGCATCACGATCCTGTTCGTGACCCATGACATCGACGAGGCCGTCTATCTGGGCGAGCGGGTGCTGGTCCTCTCGGCCTCCCCCACCGTCGTGCAGGAGCAGCTGAAGGTCGATCTCCCGGAGGAGCGGGACCAGTTGCACACCCGCGTCGCCCCGCGCTTCGCCGAGTTGCGGACCCATGTGTACGAGCAGATCCAGGCGGCGAAGCGCGGGGAGCCGGTCACGAAGACAGATGCTCCTCCACCTCACTGAGCCGGCCGGTGCCGGCGGTGACGTTCAGCCGCCCGGCACGGGCAGGGTCCTGGTGCGGGCCAGCGGTGGCCGGTCCGGTGGTCTCAGGCGCGCAGCCATACCGCCGTGTCCGGCGGGAGGAACCCGTCGGCGTCCAACGGGCCGCTGCCGAGCAGGAGTTCGGCGTGCTCCGGCAGCTCGACCGGTCCGTCGGCCAGATTGACGACGCAGCGCAGACCGTCCGTACGGGCGAAGGCGAGGACGCCCTCCGGTGCGGGCAGCCAGCTGAGGGGGCCGTCGCCGAAACCCGGTTCGGTGCGGCGGATGCGGAGCGCGCCACGGTAGAGGCTCAGCATCGAGGCGGGGTCCTCGGACTGGCGATCGGCGGCGTGGGCGGGCCAGCCGGCCGGTTGCGGCAGCCAGGGGTCGCCGCCGAATCCGGCGTACGGCGCCTCGGCCGCCCAGGGCAGCGGGACCCGGCAGCCGTCACGGCCCGGGTCCGTGCCGCCGGACCGGAAGTGCATCGGGTCCTGGATGCTTTCGAGCGGCAACTCCACCTCGGGCAGGCCGAGTTCCTCGCCCTGGTACACGTACACCGAGCCGGGCAGGGCGAGCGAGAGCAGTGCGGCGGCGCGCGCCCGGCGGGTGCCGAGGGCCAGGTCGGTGGGCGTGCCGAAGGCCTTGGCGGTGAAGTCGAACCCGGTGTCGGTGCGGCCGTAGCGGGTGACCGTGCGGGTGACGTCGTGGTTGCACAGCACCCAGGTGGCGGGCGCACCCACGGGGGCGTGCTCAGCGAGGGTCTCGTCGATCGAGGTGCGCAGCCGCACGGCGTCCCAAGGGCAGGACAGGAAAGAGAAGTTGAACGCGGTGTGCAGTTCGTCGGGGCGCAGATAGCGGGCGAAGCGCTCGGTGTCGGGGAGCCAGACCTCGCCGACGAAGACCCCGTCGTAGGCGTCGGCGACCGCCCGCCAGGAGCGGTAGATGTCGTGGAGTTCGTCGCGGTCGACGTAGGGGTTCGGGTCGCGGCCCTCGACGAAGTCGGGCAGGTCGGGGTCCTTGGCGAGCAGCGCGGCCGAGTCGATGCGCACCCCCGCCACCCCCCGCTCGAACCAGAAGCGCAGGATCTCCTCGTGCTCCTGGCGGACGGCCGGATGGGCCCAGTTGAGGTCGGGCTGCTCGGGGGTGAAGAGGTGGAGGTACCAGTCGCCGTCGGGCAGCCGGGTCCACACCGGTTCGGCGGAGCCCGCGAACTGGGACGGCCAGTCGTTGGGCGGGAGTTCGCCGTGCTCGCCGCGGCCGGGGCGGAAGTGGAAGAGCTCGCGCTCCGGTCCGCCCGCCAGCGCCGCCCGGAACCAGGGGTGCTGGTCGGAGACGTGGTTCGGCACGATGTCGACCAGGGTGCGGATGCCCAGTTCCCGGGCCTCGGCGATCAGTTTCTCCGCCTCGGCGAGTGTCCCGAAGGCCGGGTCGATGGCGCGGTAGTCGGCGACGTCGTAGCCGCCGTCGGCCAGGGGTGAGAGATACCAGGGGTTGAACCACAGTGCGTCCACGCCGAGTTCGGCGAGGTAGGGGAGTCTGGCGCGGACGCCCGCGAGGTCGCCGGTGCCGTCACCGTCACCGTCCGCGAAGCTGCGGACGTACACCTGGTAGATGACGGCGGAACGCCACCACGCGGACTGATTTCGGGCAGGGCGGGGCTGTCCCACGGTGCGTTGCCTTTCGTTCGAGGAGGTCACGTACAGGCGTCAGCCCTTGGTGCTGCCCGCGCTGATTCCGGCGATGATGTGCCGCTGGAACACCAGGAACATCACGACCATGGGGATGCTGGCGATCACCATCGCGGCGATGAGCACGGTCAGTTGGATGTTCTGCGACAGCTGGACGAGTGCCACGCTGATGGGCTGCTTGTCGGTGTCGGAGAAGACCATCAGCGGCCAGAGGAAGTCCTGCCAGACGGCGACCAGGGCGAAGATCGACACGACTCCGAGGACGGGCCGGGACATCGGCAGCACGATCGACCACAGGGTGCGCAGTTTTCCGGCGCCGTCGATCTCGGCGGCCTCCAGGACGTCGCGCGGGATCTGGTCGAAGAAGCGTTTGAGGAGATAGAGGTTGAAGGCGTTGGCGACGGCCGGCAGCCAGATGCCCAGCGGGTCGTTGAGCAGGCTGGTGTGGATGAGGGGCAGGTCGGCGACCGTCAGGTACTTCGGGACGACCAGGGCCTGCGCCGGGACCATCAGGGTGGCGAGGATGCCACCGAGGATCACCTTGCCGAAGGCCGGCTTCAGTTTGGACAGGGCGTACGCGGCGGCGGTGCAGAGGACGAGCTGGAGGATCCAGGCCCCGGCCGCCTGGACGACCGTGTTCCACAGGTGCGTGGGGAGGTCCATCAGGTCCCACGCGTCGGTGTAGCCGGACAGGTGCCACTGGTCGGGTACGAGGGTCGGCGGTGTGCGCGTCACCTCGTCCGGCGACTTCATGGCGCCGGTCACCATCCAGTAGACGGGGAACAGGAAGGCCAGCGCGAACAGCAGGACGACACCGCAGAAGACGGTCCAGTAGACGGCCTTGCCGCGGGGGCGGGCCAGGGTGAGCGGGGAGACCAGGGTGCGGGTGCTCATGTGTCGTCCCCTTCCGAGCGGGTCAGCCGCAGGTACAGGGCGGAGAAGGCGCTGAGCAGGACGAGCAGCATGACGCTCAGCGCGCAGGCCCCGCCGAAGTCGTTGTAGAGGAAGGCGTACTTGTAGATCAGGTACAGCACCGTGACGGTCTTGTCCTCGGGTCCGCCACCGGTGATCACGAACGGTTCCGTGAACACCTGCATGGTGGCGATGATCTGAAGGAGCATCAGCATGAGGATGACGAAGCGGGTCTGCGGGATCGTGACGTGCCGGATCCGCTGCAGGAGGCTCGCGCCGTCCAGCTCGGCCGCCTCGTACAGCTCGCCGGGGATGCTCTGGAGCGCGGCGAGGTAGATGAGGACGGTGCCGCCGAGATTGGCCCAGGTGGCGACGATGACCAGCGAGACGAGGGCGGTGTCGGCCCCGTTGGACCAGTTCGAGGTCGGCAGGTGCAGGAATCGCAGCGTCTCGTTGGCTAGGCCCGCTCCGGGGTCGTAGAACCACTTCCACAGCAGGGCGCTGACCACCGGCGGGATCATCACCGGCAGATAGACCACGACTCTGAAGAAGGCCTTCGCGTGCCTCAGTTCGTTGAGCACCAGCGCCATCACGAAGGGGACGGCGAAGCCGATGAGCAGGGCGAGGACCGTGAAGGTGAGGGTGTTGCGCCAGACGGCGGTGAACTCCGGGTCGTGGAAGACCCGGGTGAAGTTGGCGGTGCCGACCCACTCGCCGCCGCTGCCCGGCGTGTACTCCTGGAACGCGATCACGACCGCACGGATCGCCGGGTACCAGGAGAACAGCGCGAAGCAGAGCAGGCCGCCGATCAGGAAGGCGTAGGCGCGGGACTGGTCGGCCAGGCGCCGGCGCCAGGGGGGCCCGGGCCGGCGTCCCGCCGACCGCGGCGCCTCCGGCACGCCGACGGCGGCCGGAGGGAACGCCGCGGGGGGCTTCGATGCGGTCTTCATGAACGGTGTCAGCCTCGGGCCAGAATGGAGTCGATCTTGCCGGAGGCGTCCTTGAGGAGCTGGTCGATGTCGGCGTCCTTCTTGGTGAGGACCGCGGACACGGCGCCGTCGAGGACGGAGTAGATCTGCTGGGCCTGCGGGGGCTCGATCTTCATCTGCAGGCTCTGGTTGCCGTCGAGGAAGGCCTGGTAGTTCTCCACCGGCACGTTCGCGTTGGCCTTCTTGACCTCCTGGTCCTTGGCGTCCGCGGCGCCGGTGAACAGGCGCGGCTCGGGCAGGCCGACCGGGGCGTCGTTCTGCTTGGCGCGGGCGTAGTCACCGAGGAAGCCGTCGCCTGGCGTCAGGAACATGTGCTCCAGCCACTTCAGGCCGGCCTTGATCTGCTCCGGAGTGGCCTTCTTGTTGAACATGTAGCCGTCGCCGCCGATGAGCGTGCCCTTGCCGCCGGGCATGGGCGCGAGGGCGAGGTCCTTGTAGTTCCCGCCCTTCTCCTTGACGAGGATCGGGATGTTGTCGGGCGCGGAGAGGTACATGCCGAGCTTGCCGGAACCCATCATCTGCTGGACGTCGTTGATGACCAGCAGCTGCTTGGTGCCCATGGAGTTGTCGCTCCAGCGCATGTCCTTGAGGTTCTGCAGGACCGCCTTGCCCTCGGGGCTGTCGATCGTGGACTTCTTGCCGTCCTCGCCGACGACGTTCCCGCCCTGCGAGTAGAGCTCGGCGGTGAAGTGCCAACCGCCCTGGTTCTGGGCGCTGTAGTCCGCGTAGCCGACCGTCCCCTTGCCGAGCGCGGCTATCCTCTTGGCGTCCGCGCGCAGCTCGTCCCAGGTCGTCGGGGGCTTGTCGGGGTCGAGGCCGGCCTTCTCGAAGAGCGCCTTGTTGTAGATGAGGCCCATCGAGTAGCCGGTGCGGGGGATGCCGTAGATCTTGCCGTCGACGGTGTAGATGTCGCGCAGTTGCTGCTGGATGGTGCTGTAGCTCTTGAGGTCCTTGACGTAACTCGTGATGTCGGCGGCCTGGTTGACGTCGACGACGTGCTTGGCGTCGGTGAAGTACGTGTAGAACACGTCCTCCATCTGGCCGCCGGCCAGCTTGGCGTCGAAGGTCTTGGGGTCCTGACACGGGAACGCGTCGTGGGCGACGACGTCGATGTCCGGGTTGGCCTTCTCGAACGCCTTGATGTCGGCGTCGAAGAACGAGCGGTCGACCTTGGCGCTCTTCGGCGGCTCGCAGTTGACCGTGATGCGGGTCTTTCCGTCGGCCGTGTCGTCGTCGTTCGAACCGCAGGCGGTGGCGGCGAGCGCGAGGGAGGACGCCATGAGCATGACGGCGGTACGGCGGAACCCGGTGCTTCTCATTGGTGGACCCCTTTGGGCAGGAGCGAGGAAGGCCCACGGCGGGTGTGCCGCCGTGTTCTGGCGCCGCACACTCAAGCACCGCCGACATCTGTCCGCAAGATGTCGCGCAGAATCTGTAATTATTTGACAGCAGAAGAGGTCCCTGCGGCGGGTGTTTGCGCCCTCAGCCGCGGGGCGCTTGCGCGGTCGACCCGCGCACCACCAACTCCGGTTCGAACAGCAGCTCTTCGGCGGTGACACTGCTGCCGCCGATCTGCGCGTTCAGCAGTTCCACCGCGGCGCGCCCCATCGCCTCGATCGGCTGGCGGACCGTGGTCAGCGGGGGTTCGGTGCAGTTCATGAACGCCGAGTCGTCGTACCCGACGACGGAGATCTCGCCCGGGACGCTGAGCCCCTTGCGCCGGGCGGCCCGTACGGCGCCGAGCGCGAGCGGGTCGCTGGCGCAGATGATGCCGGTCACCCCGCGGTCGAGCAGCCGGGTGGCCGCGGCCTGACCGCCCTCCAGCGAGAACATCGCCCGGGCGACGTGCTCGTCGGGCAGGTCCGGCGCGAGGGCGCGCGCTGCCGCCAGTTTGCGGCCCGAGGGCATGTGGTCGCCGGGGCCGAGGACGAGCCCGATCCGCTCGTGGCCGAGCGAGTCGAGATGGCGCCAGGCCTGCTCGACGGCGACGGCGTCGTCGCAGGAGACGCAGGGGAAGCCGAGGTGCTCGATGGCCGCGTTGACCAGCACCACCGGAATGTTGCGGTCCGCGAGCTGGCGGTAGTGGTCGTGCGGCGCGTCGGCCTGCGCGTACAGACCGCCGGCGAACACCACGCCGGAGACCTGCTGCTGGAGCAGCAGCTCCACGTAGTCGGCCTCGGAGACGCCGCCCTTGGTCTGGGTGCACAGCACCGGGGTGAGGCCGAGCTGCGCGAGCGCTCCGCCGATCACCTCGGCGAAGGCCGGGAAGATCGGGTTCTGCAGCTCGGGCAGGACGAGGCCGACGAGCCGGGCGCGTTCGCCGCGCAGCTGGGTCGGCCGCTCGTAGCCGAGGACGTCGAGGGCGGAGAGCACCGCCTGCCGGGTGGAGTCGGAGACTCCCGGCTTGCCGTTGAGCACCCGGCTGACCGTGGCCTCACTGACCCCGACCTTCTTGGCCACCTGAGCAAGTCGTCGCGTCATGTGCGCAAGAATAGCGCAAGAAATGCAAGCTGCTTGCGTAGAAGTTCGCCCACTTCACGCTCGCGTCAGCGGCCCTGTCAGGGTGCGGCCCACAGACCGCGGACATGGCCCAGGTGGCGCGTCATCACCGCGCGCACGGCGTGCTCGTCGCGGTCGAGCAGGGCGTCGAGGAGTTCCAGGTGCTCCTCGGCCGAGGCCTCCAGACGGCCCGCCTCGACCAGGGCGTTGAGCCCGTACAGGCGCGAGCGCTTGCGCAGGTCGCCGACGACTTCGACCAGATGGGAGTTTCCCCCGAGGGCGAGCAGACCGAGATGGAAGCGGATGTCCGCCTCCACGTAGGCGATGAGGTCACCGGCCGCCGCCGCGGTCACGATCTCCCGGGCGGCCGGACGCAGCGCCTCCAGCGAGACGGGGTCCGCCGTGGTGGCCAGCCGCACGACGGTGGGGATCTCGATGAGCGAGCGGATGTGGGTGTACTCGTCGAGCTGTTTCTCGGAGACCGCCGTGACCCGGAACCCCTTGTTGGGCACCGTGTCGACCAGGCCCTCCTTGACCAGGTCGAGCATGGCCTCGCGGACCGGTGTCGCGGAGACGCCGAACCGCGCCGCCAGCGTGGGCGCCGAGTAGACCTCGCCGGCGCGCAGTTCGCCGGCGATCAGCGCGGCGCGCAGCGCGTCGGCCACCCGCTCGCGATAGCTGCTCTTCTTGCCGCCCAGCGTGGGCAGGTCGGGAGCGGCTGAGGGTGCGCTGCTGCGCTGGGCGGCCATCGGGGTCTCCTCGTACGGGCCGGCGCGTCGTCTCGCCGCACCGGCCATGTGCCATATCACGTGTTACTCGGACTACCAGTATCTACGTCCCGGAGCGGGGCCGCTCACAGGACGAATCCGGCCGGGAACGGGTCCGTGGGGTCGAGCAGGTACTGGGCCGTCCCCGTGATCCACGCGCGCCCCGTGAAGCTGGGCAGCACGGCGGGCGTTCCGGCGACCTCGGTGGTGCCGAGCAGCCGGCCGGTGAACCGTGTCCCGATGAAGGACTCGTTCACGAACTCGGTGTGCAGCGGGAGTTCACCACGGGCGTGCAACTGGGCCATACGCGCGCTGGTCCCCGTACCGCAGGGCGAACGGTCGAACCAGCCGGGGTGGATCGCCATCGCGTGCCGCGAGAAGCGGGCCGTCGCCCCGGGAGCGTACAGGTGGACGTGGTGGCAGCCGCGGATGGACGGGTCCTCCGGGTGCACGGGCTCGCCCTCGGCGTCGATCGCGTCCATCAGCGCCAGTCCCGCCGCGAGGATCTCGTCCTTGCGGGAGCGGTCGAAGGGCAGGCCGAACTGTTCCAACGGCAGGATCGCGTAGAAGTTCCCGCCGTAGGCCAGGTCGTAGGTCACCGTGCGCCCGTCGGCGAGCGTGGCCCTGCGGTCGAGGCCGACGGCGAACGACGGCACGTTCTTGAGCGTGACCTCCCTGGCCGCGCCGTCCTCGACGGCGACCTCGGCGACGACGAGGCCTGCCGGGGTGTCGAGCCGGATCGTGGTGACGGGCTCGACGACCTCGACCATGCCGGTCTCCACCAGCACGGTCGCCACCCCGATGGTGCCGTGCCCGCACATCGGCAGATAGCCCGACACCTCGATGTAGATCACGCCGTAGTCGCAGTCCGGGCGGGTGGGCGGCTGGAGGATGGCGCCGCTCATCGCCGTGTGGCCGCGCGGCTCGTTCATCAGGAGCTGTTTGATGTCGTCGCGGTGCTGACGGAAGTAGAGCCGCCGCTCGTTCATGGTCGCGCCGGGGATCGTGCCGATCCCGCCGGTGATCACCCGGGTGGGCATGCCCTCGGTGTGCGAGTCGACGGCGTGCAGGACGAGTTTGCTGCGCATGGGACTCCTGAGTGGTGTCGGCGAGGGGCTGGAGGTCGGGACGGCTCAGGCGAGACCGGCGGCGACGGCCTGCTCCGTGGCCAGGCGCACGGCGGCCTCCTGCTCGGGCAACAGCGAAACGCGCGGTGGCCGGACCGGACCGCCGTGGCGGCCGACGAGGTCCATGGACAGCTTGATGGCCTGGACGAACTCGACCCGGGAGTCCCAGCGCAGCAGCGGGTGCAGCTGTCGGTAGAGCTTGCCCGCCGTGTCGAGCTCACCGGCGACCGCGGCGCGGTAGAGCTCGACGCTCGCGCGGGGCAGCGCGTTCGGGTAGCCGGCCACCCAGCCCTTGGCGCCGGCGACGGCGAGTTCGAGCAGCACGTCGTCCGCGCCGATCAACAGGTCGAGGTCCGGGGCGAGTTCGGCGATGCGGTAGGCGCGGCGTACATCGCCGGAGAACTCCTTGACCCCCTGGATGGAACCGGCGGCGTGCAGCTCGGCGAGGAGTTCGGGCACCAGGTCGACCTTGGTGTCGATCGGGTTGTTGTACGCGACGACCGGGACGCCCGCCCGGGCGACCTCTTCGTAGTGGGCGAGCACGGAGCGCTCGTCCGCGCGGTAGGCGTTGGGCGGCAGCAGCATCACGGCGCCGCAGCCCGCGTCCCTCGCCTGCTCCGCCCAGCGGCGGGCCTCGGCGGAGCCGTACGCGGCGACGCCGGGCATCACCCGGGATCCACCGATCGCGGCGACGGCGGTCTCGACGACCTTGGCACGCTCTTCGGGCGTGAGCACCTGGTACTCGCCGAGCGAACCGTTCGGTACGACGCCGTCGCAGCCGTTCTCGACGAGCCACGCACAGTGCTCGGCGTACCGGTCGTGGTTCACGGAGAGGTCGTCGTTCAGCGGGAGCGCGGTGGCGACGAGGACTCCGCGCCAGGGGCGGCTGTCGGGGCTGACGGTCATGAGCTGCTCATCCCTCTCGATAGGGTGTGACATTTTACTGTGGTCGACGTCAGGAGCGGGGTCGAGTGGAGCGGGGTCGTCGCGGGGCGGGTCACTCCCGGGCGGGGGGCGAGCCCGCGCCCGGGGTTCCGTCGTCGCCGTCGACACCGGCACGGGCCAGCACGCCGAGCGGCACCGGGCGCGCCAACAGCCTTCGTGCGGGCGTCTGTTCGCAGCCGACGAGCCCGGCGACCGCAGGTTCGCACACCCGGCCCTGGCACCACCCCATCCCGGCCCTGGTGAGCAGTTTGACCGTCCGTACGTCGCCCGCGCCGAGGTCGGTGACCGCCTCGCGGACGCGGCCGGCGGTGACCTCCTCGCAGCGGCACACGACGGTGTCGTCGGTGACCTGGTCCGTCCAGTGCGCGGGCGGCGCGTACACGGTGTCGAGCGCGGCGAAGAAGGTACGCGTCCTCGTACGGGACCTGACCGCCCGGGCCACCGCGCGCGGGTCGGGTCCGGTACCGGAGAGCCGGGCGGCGATCGACCGGCCCGCGAGGTGCCCCTCGGTGAGGGAGAGGGCGGAGCCGCCGATGCCGGTGGTCTCGCCCGCGGCCCAGACGCCGGGCACGTCGGTGCGCTGCTCGTCGTCCACATCGACCCTCGGTCCGTCGATTCGGCAGCCGAGCGCTTCGGCGAGGTCGGTGTGCGGGATCATCCCGTGTCCGACGGCGAGCGTGTCGCAGGGGATGCGGCGCCCGGTTCCGGTCCTGACCCGCCCGTCGGGGCCGAGCCCGGCGACGGTGACGGCTTCGAGCCGCTCCTCGCCATGGGCCTCGACGACGGTGTGCGACGGGACGAACGGCACGCGATGACGCAGGAGTCGAACGGCGTAGCGGGCTCCCTCGGCGAGCTTGCCCGGCTGAGCGGTCAGCGCCCCCGCCCCGCGGACGAACGCTCTCGGGTCGGCGGACTCCACGAGGGCCGCGACCTCCACTCCGGCGGCCGCCAGTCCGGTCGCCACGGGCAGCAGCAGCGGTCCGGTGCCCGCGACGACGGCGGTCCGACCCGGCACGACGAGGCCGCCCTTGAGCATGGCCTGGGCGCCGCCCGCGGTCACGACACCGGGCAGGGTCCAGCCGGGGAACGGCAGCACCCTCTCGTATCCACCGGTGGCGAGGAGCACGGCGTCGGCGCGCACGGTGACGGAGCGTTCCTGGAGCGGGCCGAGGAGGGAATGGACCGTGAATCCGGGTCGGGCGCCCGCCCCGGCCCGTTCCACCAGCCACACATGATGGTCCGTCAAGTGCTCGATCGCACCCGCCTCCAGGTGCCCCGCGAGCCCCTGTTCCAGCCGTTCCCAGGTACGCCACTGGTGGTGCAGCGCACGGGGCCGCCGGGCACCGAGACCGCTCGCGGGCCGGCGGTAGAACTGCCCGCCCGCCGCCGCGGCCGAGTCGATCAGCGTCACGTGGATGCCGCGTGCCGCCGCGGCGAGGGACGCGGCGAGACCGGCCGGGCCCGCGCCGATCACCGCGAGGCGGTGGCGTCCGTCAGTCATCGTGGCCGGTGCCTTCCTGCGTGCGGATCGTGTCGCCCGGCGCCAGCGGGACCAGACAGGCCCGCTGGTTGGGGCGGTCGTTGACGGTGACGAGGCAGTCGAAGCAGACGCCGATGCCGCAGAAGACGCCGCGGGGCCGGCCCGCGTCGCGGGTGGTGCGCCAGGAAGTGACGCCCGCGGCCCACAGTGCGGCGGCGACGGTCCGGCCGGGCAGTGCCTCGATGTCCCGGCCGTCGAGGGTGACGGTGAACGCGGGGCCGGGTTCGGCCCGTACGAGGTCCAGGGGGTTCACGCGGCCTCCTCGGGGAAGCGGTCGGGCCGGAACGGCGCGAGGTCGAGGTCGGGCGTCTTGCCGGCCAGGATCTGCGCGATGAGCTGTCCCGTGCCGGTGGACAGTCCGATGCCCGCCCCTTCGTGCCCGCAGGCGTGGAAGAGACCGGGCGCTCGGGGGTCGGGGCCGATCGCGGGCAGGTGGTCGGGCAGGTAGGGCCGGAAGCCGAGATAGGTCCGCAGGGCGCGCACCTCCGACAGGAAGGGGAAGAGCCGCGTGGCCCCCGCGGCCAGTTCGCGTACGACGGGCAGCGAGAACGACCGGTCGAAGCCGACCCGTTCCCGGCTCGCGCCGATCAGGATCGGGCCGGCCGCGGTCCCCTCCACCACCGGCGAGGTCTGGAGCGCGGCCGAGTCACTCGCGACATCGGCGACGTAGTCCGCGGCGTACACCTTGTGGCGCACCCGGCGCGGCAGGGGTTCGGTGACGAGGACGAAGCCTCGGCGGGGCAGTACGGGAAGGGTGACACCGGCGAGGGAGGCCACCGCGGCGCCCCAGGTGCCCGCCGCGTTGACGACGGCAGGCGCGTGCAGATCACCCCGGTCGGTGCGCACGCCGCGGACCGAGCCGTCCCGGGCGCGCAGCACCTCGGTCACGGTGCGCCCGGTCAGCAGCCGCGCGCCCGAAGCCCGGAGAAGATGCGCGGCGGCCAGGGCGGGCATCACCTGGGTGTCCTGCGGATAGCGCACGGCGCCCGCGAGTCCGGGCGCCAAGTACGGTTCCAGATCGTGGAGTCGGTCGGCGGTGACCGGTTCGGCCAGCACACCGGCCGCCCGCTGGCCCGCGGCGAAGGTCTCCAGCGCGGCCAGGCCCTCGGGCGTGGCGGCCACGACGACCCCGCCCTTGGCCTCGTACTCGATCGCCTCCGCCCGTTCCTGGGCGAGGTCGGCCCACAGGCGCCCGGAGAGCAGCGCGAGGTCGAGCTCGGGCCCGGGTTCCTTGTCGGAGACGAGCAGGTTCCCCTCCCCCGCGCCGGTCGTGCCGCCGGTCACCGGGCCGCGGTCCACCACGGCCACGTCGAGGCCCGCGCGAGCCGCGTACAGGGCGCAGGCCGCGCCCACCATGCCGGCTCCGACGACCACGACATCGCAGGTAAGTGGCTTGCTCACCTCAGTACTATGTCACATGCTTCTCTGGCACGGAACAGTCCACGCCCCGCCCGGACGCCCCACCCCGACGCCCCGTCGGGCGCGCCCCGGACGACGCGACCTGCGCGACACGACCTACACGAGAAGGTGCCTGACGTGGCCAAGGGCCGAAAGAACGGTCTCTACCGAGGAATCTCCGCCGAGCTGTCCGCCCTGATGCGCACGGGCTGGGCCGACACCGAGCAGCACGATCTGCGGCCCGACGAGCAGGCGGCCCACGCGGCCCGCCGCCGCGCCGCGCTCTCCGCCCTCTTCCCCGGCGAGCGACTGGTCGTCCCGTCCGGAGGACTCAAGACCCGGTCGAACGACACCCATTACCCGTTCCGCCCGTACTCGGGCTATGTCCACCTGACAGGCGATCAGACGCGTGACGGCGCACTCGTGCTGGAGCCGCGCGCGAAGGGCGGCCACGACGCGCACTGCTATCAGCTCCCCCGCGACAGCCGGGACAGCGACGAGTTCTGGACGGGTATGACGGCCGAGCTGTGGATGGGCCGCCGCCGCTCCCTCGCCGAGTCGGAGCAGGTGCTCGGACTCCCCTGCCGTGACATCCGCACGATCTCCGAGGACCTGGCGGACTCGGGGGTCCCGACCCGTGTCGTCCGCGGCCACGCCCCCGCGATCGAGGCCGCGCTCGGCACGGACGAGGAGCGGGACGCCGAGCTGGAGGAGGCGCTCTCCGGGCTGCGGCTGGTCAAGGACGCCTGGGAGATCGGCGAGCTGCGCCGGGCGGTGGACTCCACCGTGCGCGGATTCACCGATGTCGTACGGGAGTTGTCGCAGGCGGTCGCCACCTCGGAGCGATGGATCGAGGGCACCTTCTTCCGCCGCGCCCGTGTCGAGGGCAACGACGTCGGCTACGGCTCGATCTGCGCGGCCGGCGAGCACGCCACGATCATGCACTGGGTGGAGAACGACGGACCGGTCCGCCCCGGCGAACTGCTGCTGCTCGACGCGGGCGTGGAGACCCGCACCCTCTACACCGCCGACGTGACCCGCACCCTCCCGATCAACGGCACGTTCAGTCCGCTCCAGCGCGAGGTCTACGACGTCGTGTTCGAGGCGCAGGAGGCGGGCATGGCGGCGGTGAAGCCGGGCGCCCTGTACCGCGACTTCCATGACGCCGCCCAGTGGTCGCTGACCGAGCGGCTGGTGGCGTGGGGCTTCGTCGAAGGACCCGTGGAGCGCGCCTTCGGCCTCGGTCTCCAGCGCCGCTTCACCATGGCGGGCACCGGGCACATGCTCGGGCTCGACGTCCACGACTGCGCCCGGGCCCGCAACGAGGACTACGTCGGCGGCGTCCTGGAGCCGGGCATGGTCCTCACCGTGGAGCCGGGCCTCTACTTCCAGCCGGACGACCTGACCGTGCCCGAGGAGTGGCGCGGCATCGGCGTCCGGATCGAGGACGACCTCCTGGTCACGGCCGACGGCCATGAGAACCTGTCGGGCGCGCTTCCTCGCTCCGCCGATGAAGTGGAGGCGTGGATGCGGGAGTTCGCCGGATAGTCCCGGCCTGCCGGAAGCCCGGCCGTGGCCCGCTCACCGCTCGGAGCGGGCTCACCGGCCACTCACCGCCCGCTCAGATCCTGCTCTCGGCCGCCGTGTCGGCGGACAGCCGCTGTGCCGCGTAGATCGGAATCACCGAGAGCAGGACGAGCACGGCGGCCACGACGTTCACGACCGGTGCCTGCCGGGGTCTGGTCATGTTGTCGAAGATCCAGATCGGCAGGGTCTCGATGCCGGGCCCGGCCGTGAAGGTCGTCACGACGATCTCGTCGAA
Source organism: Streptomyces sp. NPDC060027 (assembly GCF_042737005.1). Classification (NCBI taxonomy): domain Bacteria; kingdom Bacillati; phylum Actinomycetota; class Actinomycetes; order Kitasatosporales; family Streptomycetaceae; genus Streptomyces; species Streptomyces sp. NPDC060027. The sequence continues at coordinate 23,952 of NZ_JBHWVI010000050.1, read as the reverse complement.
GGACAGCGCGAAGGCGAGCAGTCCGCCGGCCAGCAGCGCCGAGCGCACCAGCGGGAAGGTGACGTCGGCGAAGGCGCGGAAGGTGTCCGCGCCCAGGTCCATCGCGGCTTCCTCGTACGTTCCGGACGTACGGCGCAGTCGTGCGACGACGTTGTTGAAGACGACGACGATGCAGAAGGTCGCGTGGCCGACGATCACGGTGAACATGCCGAGTCCGACGCCGAGCGGTTCGAGCACCGTGCTGAACGCCGAGTTGAGCGCGATGCCCGTGACGATGCCGGGCAGCGCGATCGGCAGGACGACCACGAAGGAGATGGCGTCACGGCCGAAGAAGCGGTGGCGGGCGACCGCGAAGGCGATCAGCGTGCCGAGGACCAGGGCAATCGCCGTGGCCCCGAGGCCCGCCTTGACCGAGACCCACAGCGCGGCGCGGGCACCCTCGTTGGCCCAGGCGACCGACCACCAGTGGAAGGTGAGCCCGGTCGGCGGCCAGCTCGCGCTGCGGTCCGGGTTGAAGGAGTTGACCAGGACGAGCGCGAGCGGCACGTAGATGATCGCGAAGCCGAGCCCGGCGGCGACGCGCAGCGCGACGCGCGCGGAACGGGAGAGTTGCACAGCGGGCTCCTCAGAGACTGCTCAGGGCGCCCGTGCGGCGCATCGCGAGGAGGTACACCACGATGACCACGACGGGGACCGTGCCGAGTGCGGCGGCCATGGGCAGGTTCAGTTCGATGTTGGAGTAGACGACGTTGCCGATGAGCTGGGTCTTGCCGCCGACGATCTGCACGGTGATGTAGTCGCCGAGGCTGAGCGAGAAGGTGAAGACCGAGCCGGCGGCCACGGACGGCAGGACCATCGGCAGCACGACCGATCGGAAGGTGCGGCCCGCCCCTGCTCCCAAGTCCGCGGACGCGTCGAGCAGGTTGGCCGGCAGCTGCTCCAGCGCGGTGTGGATCGGCAGGATCATGTACGGCAGCCAGAGGTAGGTGAGCGCGATGATCGCCGCGACCAGTCCGTACCCGGGTCCGCTCAGCCCGAAGGGCTTCAACATCCAGTCGGCAAGGCCGCCTTGGGAGAGGATCAGCCGCCAGGCATACACCTTGACCAGGTAACTCGCCCACAGCGGCGTGAGAATGGCGACGACGAGCAGCGGGCGCCGCGCGGGCTTGGCGATGCGGGCGGTGTAGAAGGCGACCGGGAAGGCGATCACCGCGCACAGGACGGTGACCGCGAGGGCGACGCCGATGCTGCGAAGGATGACCTGCCGGTACACGGGCGTGGTGAACAGCTGGTGGAAGTTGTCGGTCGACCAGACCTTCACGACCTCGGAGGTGAAGGAGTTCGTCGTCCAGAAGGCCGAGACGAACAGCACGGCCAGGGAGCCGAGATAGAGGACCGCGAGCCAGAGCAGCGGTGCGGTCAGGAGCAGGGACAGCCGCAGCCGGGAGTGCCGGTGCAGGGTCCCGGCGAGCCGCCGGACGGGGGAGCGTCCGGCGGCCTGCGGGGTGGAGGTCATCGCTTGTTCAGCCCTTGATCTCGGTCCAGGCCTGGACCCACTTCGCGTACGGGACGCACTTGACGTCGGTGCGGCCGTCGAGGCACTGCTCGATGGGCGTGTTCCAGAACGCGATGTTCTTCCAGTAGCTCTCGTCGGTGGCGTGGAAGGTGTCGCAGAAGGTCTTGTCGCTGGTCTCCTCGCACGCCTTTGCGTTGGCGGGCGCCTCACCGAAGTACTCGGCGACCTGGGCGTTCACCTTCGGCGAGATGATCCAGTCCAGCCACTTGTAGGCGCAGTTGGGGTGCTTGGCCTCGGCGGAGACCATCCAGGTGTCGGACCAGCCGGTGGAACCCTCCTCGGGCACGAAGGCCTTGACCTCGGCGCCCTCGTCCACCGTGAGGTTGGCGATGACCTGCCAGGTGGTACCGACGACGGAGTCCCCGCTCTTGAACGCGGAGATCTCCTTGAGGTAGTCGCTCCAGTACTCCCCCACGTTCGCGCTCTGCTTCTTCAGCAGCTCGACGGCCGCGTCGAACTGCTTCTGATCGAGCGCATAGGGGTCCTTGATCTTCAACTCGGGCTTGGTCGCCTTCAGATACAGCGCCGCGTCGGCGATGTAGATCGGCGAGTCGTACGCGGTGACGTGGCCCTTGTTCGCCGAGGCGTCGTCGAAGACCGCCGACCAGGACGTGGGGGCGGGGGTGACCTTCTGGGTGTTGTACATCAGGAGGTTGGCGCCGCGGCCGTGCGGGATGCCGTACATCTGGCCGTCGACGGAGTTCCAGGCGCCCTTCTTCAGGCCGCTGAAGACGTTCTTGTAGTTCGGTACGAGGGCGGTGTTGACCGGGGCGGCGTCGCCCGAGGCTATGAGCCTCAGGGAGGCGTCTCCGGAGGCGGAGACCGCGTCGTACTGGCCGGTCTTCATCAGCTTGACCATCTCGTCGGAGCTTGCGGCGACCTTGGAGTTGACCTGGCAGCCGGTCTGCTTCTCGAAGTCGCCGACCCAGTCGACCGCGGGGTCGTTGGAACCGTCCTCGACATAGCCGGCCCAGGCGATCAGGTTGACCTGCCCCTCGGTCTTGCCGAGTTTCGACTGCGCCTTGAGGTCGGGCGGGTTGAGGCCGGTGGACGAGGAGGAGCCGGTGTCGGACGATCCGCAGGCGGTGGCCGCGAGGAGCACCGCGACGGCGGTGGCGGCCTTGAGGGTTGGGGTGAGGCGCACGGCGTACTCCATACGTGACGGGGGACTGAGCGTGGGAGTCAGCGGGGGTCGGGGACCTGGAAGGTGTGGCGGCGGTGCCACTGGAGCCGGACCCGGGTGCCGCGCAGGGCGGCGACGTCCTCGGAGGAGGTCTCCAGGTTCTGCTGGAGCGCGGCGAGGCGGCCGCCCGCGTCGAGGTCCACGAGGAAGCGGGTGGAGTCGCCCAGGTAGACGACCTCGGCGACGGTGCCGGTGGCGGTGGAGTGGTCCGGATCGTCCGCCTCGGCGGACTCCTTGAGGACCCGGATCTTCTCGGGCCGGATGCTGTAGGTGCCCGGGGCGCCGACGACCTGTTGCGCCGACTGGCCCTCCAGCAGGTTGGACGTGCCGACGAAACCCGCGACGAACGGGGTGGCGGGTCGTTCGTAGATCTCGGCCGGGGTGCCGACCTGTTCGATGCGGCCCTGGTGGAAGACGGCGATGCGGTCGCTCATCGTCAGGGCCTCCTCCTGGTCGTGGGTGACGAACACGAAGGTGATGCCGACCTCGCGCTGGATCGCCTTGAGTTCGACCTGCATCTGTTCGCGGAGTTTGAGGTCGAGGGCGCCGAGCGGCTCGTCGAGCAGCAGGACGCGGGGGCGGCCGACGAGGGCCCTGGCGAGGGCGACGCGCTGGCGCTGGCCTCCGGAGAGCTGGCCCGGACGGCGCCGGCCGAACCCTTCGAGACGTACGTCGGCGAGTGCCTTGCGAGCCCTGACGAGCCGCTCGGCCTTCCGCACCTTGCGGACCTTGAGCCCGTAGGCGACGTTCTGTTCGACGGTCATGTGCGGGAACAGGGCGTAGTCCTGGAAGACCGTGTGCACGTCCCGTTCGAAGGGGGCGAGGCCGGTGACCTCCTGGCCGGCCAGCTCGATCCGGCCCGCGGTCGGGCGCTCGAATCCGGCGATCATCCGCAGGACGGTCGTCTTGCCCGAGCCGGACGGGCCGAGCATCGAGAAGAACTCGCCGTCGGCTATCTCCAGATCGACTCCGGCCACGGCGGTCGTGTCACCGAACGCCTTTCGCAGGCCCTGGAGCCGGATCGCCTTTGCCTCCATGGGCGGGGAACCTTTCTGGTGCAGGTGTGCGTTGCAACACTGACCGGAAAGATATGAAACCATAGTTCAAATCTCAAGACCCCTTTAGAGTAAAGGTTGAGTCAACGCACAAGGTGGTGACCGTGAAGCAACACAGGGGCGACGGCGTCCGCAGAGCCGTCTTCACTCCCGTGGACAACCGCGCGCGCGTCGAGACGGTCGTACACCGGCTCAGCGACGCCATCGAGCTCGGGCTGCTCGCCGACGGCGAGCAGCTGCCCGGCGAGATGGAGCTGGCCGGGCAGCTCGGCGTGTCCACGGTCACCCTGCGCGAGGCCCTCATGGCCCTGCGGCAGCAGGGTCTGGTCACCACCCGGCGGGGGCGCGGGGGCGGCAGCTTCGTGTCACTGCCCGAAGTGCCGGGCGAGGAGCGGCTGAAGGCCCGGCTGGCCGGCTGGAGCACCGAGGAACTGCGGGACTTGGGCGACCACTGGGCAGCCGTGTCCGGAGCGGCAGCCCGGCTCGCGGCGCAGCGGACGGAACCGGACGACCTCAAGGCACTCCGCCGCACGCTGGACGACCTGGCGTCCGCCGAGGACGCCGCCGCCCGCAGCCGCGTCTACGGCCGCTTCCATGTCGAGCTCGCCGCGGCGGCGCAGTCCGCCCGGCTGACCCGTGAACAGGTCGTGCTCCAGACGGAGGTGGGGGCGCTGATGTGCCTCGTGCTCGGGGACGACGAATATCGTGAAGAAGTCGCAGACCGTCACCGCTCCGTAATCTCCGCCGTGCAAGATGGGGCCCACGATTCGGCCAGAGCGCTGGCCGAGCGGTGCGTACAGGACTCGACGGCGCGGCTCATCACCCTCCGCCTCGCGATGCCACGCGCCGCGTCCGGTCCCCGTCCGCTGGAGGGCACCCATGAGCAGGAGCCCAGGCCCGGCCGGCGCGACGGCGACGCTTGACGCCACCCCCGAGGCGGCCGTCGCCGCCCAGGTCCGTTCCACGCTGGAGGCCGTCTTCGAAGCGGTCGCCGAGACCCGCGCCGACACGACCGCTCTCCTCACCCGCGTCGCCGCGCAGGGCCGCCGCCCCGCGACGGCGGATCTGGCGGCACTGCGTCCGGGGCTGCATCTGCGGCTCACCCGGCAGGAGTTGGTGTCCGGCGCCGGCTTCGTGGCCGCGCCGGGCCTGCTCGGTGACGTACCGGCGTGGCTGGAGTGGTGGCAGCAGAGCTCCGACGGGGGCGTACGACCCCTGCTGCTCGACCTCGATCCGGCGCACTCCGCGTACTCCGACTACACGCACTGGGACTGGTTCGCGCTCCCCCGCGACACCGGGCGGCGCGCGGTCGCCGGGCCCTATGTCGACTACCTCTGCTCCGACGAGTACAGCCTGACGCTGTCCGCGCCCGTCCACATGGAGGGCCGGTTCATGGGGGTCGCCGCGGCCGACGTGTATCTGCGGCACTTCGAGGGCACGGTCGTCCCGCTCCTCCAACGACTGCCCGGAGCGGCCTACTTGGTGAACGCGCGGGGACGGGTGGCCGCGTCCGCCGACCCGGGCCATCTGGCCGGATCCCTCACCAGGGGACCGGACTTCGCGTCCGTGCTGTCGGCGGCCCGGAGCACTCGCTTCGAGGGCATGCGGCTCGTCCCGTGCGACGGCGTGCCACTCGTCCTCGTGACACCGGCCGACTGACTTCGACGGCGTACCGACCGGGGAGCGACGGTGCGGGGCGGGTCACACCGCCCGCAGCTCCGCCGCGCCATTGCGCGTGGTGCGGGCCTTGCGCGGCGGGCCCGCGACCGGCCGGACGGCCTCGCGCAGCACCAGGGTCATCCGCGTGTAGCCCATGTTCTGAAGGGTCTTGGGGGTGTCGTCGACGATCCGGCAGTCCGTACGGCCCCAGCGCGGATCGGGATGCACCAGCGGGCGGACGGCTCCGTCGTGCTCGACGGCGCCCGGACCGACCGCGCGGATCCAGTGCGGCAGACCGTGTCGGTAGGCGGCGTCCATGATCGGGTCCTGGGCGATGTCCCGGCGGATCGACTGGAGACCGCGGTCCTGGCCGTGCCGCTCCACCGCCGCGGCGAAGTGCGCGAGCATCGGCAGACACCAGCTCGACTCGTGCTCGCCGAGGATCGACCCCGCGTCCGGATGGAACAGGACGAACCGAAGGAAGTTGTCGCCCGGCATGGCGGTCGGATGGGTACCGACGCCGTCGAAAAGTGTCTCGAATGCGGCGTTGGACAGAACGACGTCCCAGCGGTGGTCGAAGACGACGGAGGGGAAGGGGACGGCCTCAAGCAGCGTGGCGTAGTCCTGGAGGTACGCCTGCGCTTCGAGACTCTCGGGGACAGGTCGCGGCTGGGACCGCTGCCTTCCTGCCTGGTACGCCATCGGGAGGTCACCCCTCTTGCCTCTGCGGCCTTCACGCGGCGCCCCGATCCTGATGCCCCGGGCCCAGGCGTGTCAACTATCGTGGCATTTGGCGCTTGTTGACGGCTGAATCTCGCCACAGTTGTGGCGAGACCTGGATGTGAGTTCGAGCGAGGGGCTACGCTCCGGATGGTCCCCCGGTCTTGGCACCGGGATGGTTTTCCGACCTTCGTGTCCACATGGTTCCCGACCTTCGTGAGAGCCACCTGAGAGAGACGTAGGAGATCTGTCGGTGACGGATGGCTTCGAGGTTCCGGGCGCCACGGCGACGGTTCTGCTGCAGGCCGTCGTGGCCCGGGTCACCGCACTCGCCGACCGGCTCGGCGTGCTGCACGCCGAAGTCTTCGACGTCCAGCGGCTGTCGGCCGGGTCCGGCGTCCCCGAACCCGTGGTGAAGGCCCTGCTCAGCGGCCGCCGCGCCGGGGAGCCCGATCTGCAGGCACGGTTCCTGCAGCGCCTGGACCTGCTGCGCCGCACCCGGCTCAAGCCCAACGGGCGCCGCTACACCCAGCAGGAGATCGCGGACGGCGCCGGCATGTCGCGTCAGCAGGCGGGCGCCCTCATCAACGGCGACCGGCGCCCCACCATGGAGCACTGCGACGCCATCCAGCGCTTCTTCCGGGTGCACGCCGGATTCCTCACGGCCGAGGACTCCGAAGCGCTCGTGGGCGCCCTGCAGCGCTCGGAACAGGAACTCCTGCAACGACTCGCCGACCGCGAACGCGCGGCGGCCACCGTCGCCGACGATCCCCTGGAGCGGCTGCTCCTCGACCACGGGGTCCGCGGAATCGCCTGGCGGGCCGCGCAGTTGCCCACCGACCAGCACCGGGACAAGGTCGCGGAGTGGCTGGACATGCTCCTGGAGAGCGTCAAGCGGCCAGAGTCGTGAGCCGGGGGAGATCAGTGGGCATCGGAAGGGAAATGCGCCGTCTGTGCGGCGAGTTGGTCTCGGAGCTGTCGCTCCCGGCGCCGGCCGCACCCGCCGACCTCTACACGGCGCTGTGCTGCGCGATGAGCCGACGCCGCGGCCGCCCCGTCCAGTTCCGTACGGCCGTGTTCCCGCCCGGCACCGCCAGCGGCCTGTGGCTCGACATGGCCGAGCAGGACCTCGTCGTCATCGAGGAACGCACCGCCCCCGACCACCAGTTGGTCATCCTCGGCCATGAGCTGTGGCACATGAAGGCCGGGCACTGCAGCCATCACGTCGGGGGCGCGGCCGTCGCGGCGCGCTTACTCAGCGACGCCGCGGACCTTGAGGCCACCGTCCTGAGCGTGGCCGCGCGCACCCGCTTCGACCTCGCGGACGAGAAGGAGGCCGAGAGCTTCGGTCTGCTGCTCGCGAGCAAGTGCCGTACCTGGCTGGCCGGTTCGTCGCTGCGCGGCCCCGTGCAGCAGCACGGTCTGGCCGGGCGCATCGAGGCCTCCCTGGGCTGTCGCGGGCCACGGGGCTGACGGTCCCGGAACCATGGACGGATCCAGCTACTACATCCCGGCCGTCGCCATGGGCGCCGCCCTCAGCTTCAAGGGACCCGCGCTCCTGCGCGGTTGGCGCGACCCGCTGCTGCGGTCCGTGGGTGTGCTGCTCGCCCTCGCCGGCCTGGTGTTCCTCTTCGCGGCCCCGCCGACCATCGCCGCGGTCAACGACATCACCGGGATACCCAACGTCTCGGCCCCCCTGGTCTACTGCCTGCTGAGTGCCTACAGCGCCTCATGCCTGGTGCTGATCATCAACTGGCGCGGCGGACCGCCCGAGGTGACCCGCCGGCTCTCACGCCGCTGGATCCTCGCCTACACGGTCGTCGGCGTGGCGCTGATCGTGCTGTTCGCCCTCGGGGACGCCTCCGTCGAACGGCTGCGGGACCTCGACACCTACTACGCCAACACCCCCTTCATCCGCGAGATGATCGTGCTCTACCTCGTCGCGCTCACCGCCGCGGGTGTCGCGATGAACGTCATGTGCTGGCGCTGGGCCGCCCAGGTGCGCGGCCGGCTGCGCGCCGGGCTGGCGATCATCGCGTTCGGTTCTCTGTGCAACATCCCCTACTCGGCGGCCAAGTTGACCGCCGTGGTGGCCCGCTGGAACGGCGGGAACCTCGACGGCCTGAGCACCGACGCGGCGCCCGTACTGGCCTCGGCGGGGGCCCAGATCACCGCCGTCGGGTTCTGCCTTCCGCTCGCCTGGCAGCGCATCGGGGACAGCTGGAACACCTGGTCGACCTATCGCACCCTCGGGCCGCTCTGGCGCGAACTGAGGCCGGTCTCCGTGCCGGAGGACCGCGCGGTGCGGATCTCCTGGTGGTCGCCCGCCGAACTCCAGGTCACCCAGCGGGAGTCCGACATCCACGACGGCATGCTGAGCCTCTACCCCTACTTCGACTCCGCGGTGCGCTCCCGGGCCTACGGCGCCGCGGTCGCGGCGGGCTCCTCCCCCACCGAGGCGCACGCCGAGGCGGACGCCGCCATGGTGACGGTCGCCGTGCGGGCCAGGGCCGCCGATCCGGAGGGCCGGGTCATCAGCTCGGCGGAGGAGGCCTCCGCACCGCCGACGGCCGGATCGACGTTCGCGCACACCGACGGCCCGCGGGACCTGGTGCGCATGTCCATCGCGCTGCGCCGGTCGCCCGTCGTCGCGGCGGCCCGGGGCCGGACGGCGAGCAGGTCGGCAGGCGGCTCCCGCGAACGAACGGGATAGCCCGGCGAGCAGGTCGGCAGGCGGCTCCCGCGAACGAACGGGATGGCCGCTCCGGGCACAGCGCCGCGTCCGAAGGACCCGCCGGTCGCAACGACGGGGTCACGGGTGCCGCCGGGTGCCCGGCGCGGCACCAGGCGCGGGCAGGCCGCATGGCGGCGTTCGCCCGGCCGCCGTCGGAAGCCCTCAGGTCGCGCTGCGTTCGCTCGCCTCGCGCAGGTCCTTCTCCGCCGCGCGGCTCTGGACGGTGTCCGGCTGCCCGGCCGCCGTACCCGGGCGTCCGGCGCGCAGCAGCCCCCGCCAGCGCTCGCGGCTCCAGTCGGCCGCGTTGGTGCCGGTCGTGAACTCCTCGACGAGGGCGAGGAAGCGCGCGGGATCGCTGTGGAAGGGGAAGTGACCGGCCCCCTCGAAGATCTCCAGGCGGCTGCCCGGCATGGCCTCGTGCGCCCCGTGGGCGTGCCGCACCGGAACCACGCTGTCCCGGTCGCCCCAGAGCAGCATGGTGGGCATGCCCTCGGTGAGGTAGCAGCGGTCGAGCATGGTGACCGCCTGGCCGCGCCAGTCGACCACGGCCCGCAGGGTCCGGATGAACGCGCTGCGGGAGGTCGCGTCGGGCAGGGCGTCCACGAGGTGCACCAACTCCGGCGCGTCCTGGGCAAGATCGGTGTCGAGCAGACGCATCAGACGCAGGAAGAGGCCCACTTGGAGGCGCATACCGGGCAGTCGCAGCGCGGAGAGCATCAGATGGGCACCCGGCAGCGACACGGCACGCAGGACGGGGTTGACCTCGCCCCCGACACCGCCCGCGCTGACCAGGATCAGCCGCTCGGTGCGCTCGGGGAACTGGTACGCGAACTGCATCGCCACTCCCCCGCCCAGCGAATGCCCCACCAGGGTGGCGGACTCGATGTCGAGCGTGGACAGCAGATCACGCACGCCGTTGGCGTAGGCCGCCACCGAATAGTCGGCGCGCGGTTTGTCCGAGGCGCCGTGGCCGAGCAGGTCGGGCGCGATCACGGTGTGGGTGCGGGCGAGGTCGGGGATCAGCTCCGCCCAGGTCGCCGAGGAGTCGCCTATGCCGTGGATCAGGACGAGCGCCGGGCCCTCACCGGCCATCCGGTAGGCGCGCCGGTAACCGTGCACGACGCGGTGGTGCAGCCGCAGTTCCCCGTCACCGACGGAACGCAGCCGCGGGACGCGCCGCGGATGGCGGGACTGTAAGTCGACCACGGGCAGACCTCCCGTTCCCAGGCCGCCGCGAAGGCGGCTCCCGAGCCGCCGGAACGACGGCTCCGGGGCCGTCCGGTAGGCGGCCCCGTCTCTCGTCACCAGCGTAGGGCCCCAGTCCCACAAGGGATTTCCGTGATGTTTCGCCTCCGCTAAGCGGGCGAACCTCCCCGCACCGAAACCGGATTGTCAGTGGTGGACGGCAAGCTGGGGTCAGGACCAGTGTCACGACAAGCCAACCGGGGAGAGCTGTCCGATGCCGACCGCCGTACTGACCGAACACGAACGCGCCGCCGTGCAGGCCTACCTCCGCCTCCTCCAGACGGTACGAGCGGCTTTCGACGGCCCGCCGGACGGGTCCCGGCCACCCATGGTGCCGCCCGCCGTGCTCGCCGAGGCGGAGCGAGCCCTGGCGGCGGCCGGCCTCGCGGGCAACGAGGAGTCGTTCTTCGAACTGCTGCACTCGTGGTGCCCGGAACCGGGCTGGGCGTGAGACACGGACGTCCGGTCCCTGCGCCGTACGGCCGAGGCCGGCGACCGGGACGCCTCCGCGATCGCGGGCACCCTCCGCCGGGCGGGCGGGGACAGCGAAGCCCCCGGGGCAGCGCCGCCGCGGGTCTTCGCCGTCATCCGAGTGGGCGGGGTCGGGCGCGCAGCGGACGCCTGGTGGCCGCGGGGCCGTAACGGGCGGCCGGGCCCTACGCGGCACCGCTGACGTCGGGGGCGACGAAGCGCCGGTGGAGCGGACTGAAGCTCGTCTCGGGCGAGCCGGCCATGCCCGCCTTCTGGATCGCGGGGGCGAGCCGCTCGGCGAAGAAGGCCTCGAACGCCTGCTGGGATTCCCAGACGTCGATCACATGCAGGCCCTGGGCGTCGAACCAGGCCACGTGCATCTGACCGCCGGCCCCCGGGACCTGCTCCCAGTCGACCGCGTCGCGCACCGTGTCGTACTGCTCCGGTGTGACTCCCGCCCAGTGCATCGACATCACCATCGCCATGTCCAGCCCCTTACCGCTCGTAGTGGTGTACGCCGTTCTCGGACCAGCCAACATCCACCCGCTGCCGCGCACATCTCCACGGCGGCCAATGGTGTCCCCCTGCGGGTGCCGGGCATCGGGATCGTTGCACCCCGCGAGCGGTGCCGGACAGAGCGTGCGGAGGCACACCGGAGCCCGCGGAATGCCTCGTACGCTCGTCGCGCGGTGCGCCTCTCCGCGCCGGGTCCGCCGTCGCCGACGCGTGCTGTCCCGCGAAGCGGTCCGGATCAGGAGTCTCCCGGTGTCCAGATCCACGGCGTGGCGGAGGTCGCGGCCCGGAAGCCAAGACGTCGGAGGGTCGGGGCGCTGTCCTCCGTCACGCCATCGAGGCGCACGTGACCGTCAGCTCCGTTGTTCCAGTGGCCTGTTCAGGAGTCAGGCCCGGACCGCCGGGCCCGGCCGTGTGTGCGGGACCGTGACCGCCGTCGCGACCAACCCCCGCTGGACGGTCCAGCGTCCGTCGAAGGCCGGGACGGGAACACCGTCCACCACGGGCCCCGGTACGAGGAGTCGGGCGTGGAAGGTTCCCGAGAGGTCGGGGGTGGACGGCGTCGGGCCCACGGAGATGTCGATGTCCGCCTCGGAGAAGTCGAGCCACTTGCCGGTGAGCGGGAACCACGCCTTGTAGACCGACTCCTTGGCGCTGAACAGGAGCCGGTCCCAGTGGACGTGAGGTGCCCGGGCACCGAGGCGGTCCAGGCGGCCCGTCTCGCTGGGCAGGGCGACGGCGGCCAGGACGTCCTCCGGGAGCGTCAGGTGGGGTTCGGCGTCGATGCCGAGGGAGGCCAGATCGGTGGCACGGGCGAGCGCGGCGGCGGCGTAGCCGTCGCAGTGCGTCATGCTGCCGATGAGGCCCGCGGGCCACTGCGGGGCTCCGCGCTCGCCCGGCAGCACGGGGCCCGGGGCCACGCCCAGCTTCTCCATGGCACGCCGGGCGCAGGCACGCACGGTGGCGAACTCGCGGCGCCGCTTCGCCACGGCGCGCGTCACGATCACCTGCTCCTCGGGGTACAGGGTCGCGACCGCGGTCTCATCGTCACCGTGGCTCTCCACCGTGACGACCGACCCCGGAAGCAGCTCCTCCATCACCGGCTTTGACCTCCATCGGCAGAATGCGGCGCAGCGTTCCGGGCGGCCCCGGTCGCTGACGCCATTCTCGGGGATAGCCGACCGACACCTCTTCGAACCGGACACCGTCGTGCCAGGTGGTCCGGGGGATGTGCAGATGTCCGTAGACCATGGCCTCGACGCGGAACCGGCGGTGCCAGTCGGCGGTCGCACGGGTGCCGCACCACATGGCGAACTCGGGGTAGCGCAGGATGTCCGTCGGGTGACGGTCCAGCGGGTAGTGGTTGACCGGGACGGTCGGCAGGTCGTCGGGGAGTTCGGCGAGTCTGCGCTCGGTCTCGGCGACCCGGGCCCGGCACCAGGCCTCGCGGCTCGGGTAGGGGTCGGGGTGGAGCAGGTGCTCGTCCGTGCAGACGACGCCGGTGCCGTGGGCGTAGGCCAGCCCCTCGTCCTTGGTGGCGCAGCCCTGCGGCAGGAACGAGTAGTCGTAGAGCAGGAAGAGCGGAGCGACGACGGCGGGACCGCCCGGTCCGTTCCAGACGGGGTAGGGGTCCTCCGGGGTCGTGACGCCCAACTCCCGGCACAGAGCGACCAGATGCTCGTAGCGGGCGACCCCGCGCAGCTGGACTGGGTCCTTGGGATGGGTCCACAGCTCGTGGTTGCCGGGCACCCAGACGACCTTGCGGAATCGGCCGCTGAGCGTCTCCAGGGTCCACCTGATGTCGTCGACGATCTCGCCGATGTCGCCGGCCACCAGGAGCCAGTCGTCGTCCGACTCGGGTCGCATCTTCTCGACCAGCGCGCGGTTCTCGGCGTAGCCGATGTGCAGATCGCTGATGGCCAGCAGGTTCCCGTCGCCGCCGTCTGTCGGCCGCACGCGCCACCCCCGTAGAAAGCGAATGTCAACACAAGAACACACCCGCCCGGCGCTGGACAAGGAGGCCCTCCGGCCGACACATCGGTGAATCCGTAACATGCCCGTAGCAGCACGGGGGTCCCGCGCCCTCTATGATCGCCCCAACACCACCGCCCCGAATCCGCTTTGGCGTACGGCGGCGCTCGGTGTACCTCCCCTACCCCTGGCCGGGCCCGGCCTGCTCCGCCGTGCCCGCGAACCGTGAAAGGTGGCTTGCATGGGCTCTCGCGTACGCGTCTGGCTCAACCGCACGTACGCGGAGAACGTGTTCTTCATGGATCAGCTGCGAAGTAATCCGCAGCACCGCGCGGTCGAGATCCATGCCACCCACGGCGACGCCGACTCTCCCGTACTGGCCGCCGCCGACACCGCCGAGATGGAGCCGGAGGGCCTGTCACCGCGGGCGTATGTCGAGTACGCCCTCGACATGTGCGCACGGCGTTCCGTCGACGTCTTCGTGCCCGTCCTGCACCAGGCCGCCATCGTCGCGCAGCGCGCCGAGTTCGCGGCGCTCGGTACGGCCCTGCTGGCACCGCCCTCGGAGGCGGTCGCGGTCTTCCACGACAAGGCGACCGCGTACCAGGCCGTCGAGGCCGTGGGGGTTCCGGTGCCTCCGTGGTGGCGGGTACGCACGGAGGAGGAGCTGGTCGCGGCGGTGGAGCTGTTGGAGGCCGCGGGTCAGCGGGCCTGCTTCAAGCCCGCGGCCGGAGCGGGCGGGGTGGGCTTCCGGGTGATCACCCGTACCCCCTTCTCACTCATGCACCTCAACGGGTTCCCGAGCCCGTACGTTCCGCTGGACCTGGTCGTGGAGGCGCTGCGCGCCGCCGACGAGCCCGTCGACTGGCTGGTCATGCCGCACCTCGGACAGCCGGAGGTGTCGGTGGACTGCCTCACCGGCCCGGACGGCCGGGTCCGCATGGCGATCGGCCGCACCAAGAACGGACGGCGCCGCGGATTCACCCTCGACGCCGCCTGGATCGAGCCCGCCACGCTGCTCGCGGAGGCGTTCGGGCTGCACTACCTGTCGAACATCCAGTTCCGGATGTACGGCGACGAGCCGGTTCTGATGGACGTGAACACCCGTCCGGCGGGCGGACTGCACCAGCTCTCCCAGTGCGGGGTCAACGCCCCTTGGTCCGCAGTGCAGTTGGCGCTGGGCGAGGAGACGGGCGAGGTGGTCCCGCCGTTCCTCGGGCAGGACTACACGGTGGTCTCGGGGCCGCGTCCGGTGCGTCCGGTGTCGCTGCCTCAGCAGCGTCCCGAGGTGCCCGTGCCGACGCTGTCCGAGGTGCCCGGACCGACGCTCCCCGCGGTGCCCGCGCAGGCCACGGAGCCCGCGGCTTCCACCTCGGTGGACGCGACCGCCTCCGCCGCCTCGGCCCAGGCCGGCACGCCCGCCTCGGCGGCCATCGCGCCCGCCTGACCCTCCGGGCCGCTCACGCCGCCCCTTCCGCCTCTACCGGTCTGGACCAATTCCCGCTCAGCGTCTTGACAGCGGGATTGGTCCATACCAACTTGGTTGCGCACCTCTCTGCACTCCCGAACACCCCCATTTCCCCAGGGAGATCGCGTGCGCATCACACAGCTCAGACGTTCCAGACATCGGTTCCTCGCCCTGCTGGGCACGGCCGCACTGGCCCTCGCCGGGGCGGTCGCCCTGCCGGGTACGGCCCAGGCGGCGAACATCCTGTCCAACCCCGGCTTCGAGACGGGCAGCCTGTCCCCCTGGTCCTGCTCCGGCAACCTGGGCTCGATCGTCTCCAGCCCCGTACACGGCGGCTCCAAAGCCCTTGCGGGAGCGGTGAGTTCGAGCGACAACGCGCAGTGCACCCAGACCGTCCCGGTCCAGCCGAACACGACGTACAGCCTCTCGGGCTGGGTCCGCGGCAGCTACGTCTACCTCGGCGTGGACGGCGGTGCCTCGACCTGGACGACGTCCCCGTCGGCGTACAGCCGGCTGAGCGTGTCCTTCACCACCGGTGCCGCGCAGACCAGCGCCAAGATCTATGTGCACGGCTGGTACGCGCAGGGCACCTACTACGCCGACGACGTCAGCCTGGACGGTCCCGGCGGCGGCGGTGGCTCCGACAGCCAGGCACCGACCACGCCCACCAACCTGACCTCCACCGGCAAGACCTCCTCCAGCGTGTCGCTGTCGTGGGGCGCGTCGAGCGACAACGTCGGCGTCACCGGGTACGACGTCTACAGCGGCTCCAACCAGGTGCTGAGCGTGTCGGGCACGAGTGCCACGGTCAGCGGGCTGTCCCCGAGCACGGCCTACTCGTTCACCGTGAAGGCGCGGGACGCGGCCGGGAACACCTCCGCGGCCTCAAACTCCGTGAGCGTCACGACGAGTGCGGGCGGCGGTGGCGGCACCGGCTTCAAGCAGGCCGCTCCCTACCTGTTCGAGGGCTGGGGAGACCCCCCGAACCCGACCACGGTGATGAACGCGACCGGGGTCAAGTGGTTCACGATGGCGTTCGTGCTCGACTCTGGCGGCTGCAACCCCGCCTGGGACGGCAGCCGGGCGCTGACCGGCGGCGTCGACCAGACGGCCATCAACCAGATCCGTTCCGCGGGCGGTGACATCGTCCCGTCGTTCGGTGGCTGGCAGGGCAGCAAGCTCGGCGCCAACTGCTCCTCGGCGAGCGCGCTCGCCGGCGCTCTGCAGAAGGTGATCGACGCCTACAGCCTCAAGGCGATCGACATGGACATCGAGAACACCGACGAGTTCGAGAACGAGGCCGTCCAGGCGCGGATCCTGACCGCGCTGAAGACCGTCAAGGCCAACAACCCCGGCCTGAAGACGATCGTCACCTTCGGCACCTCGACGACCGGCCCGACCTACTACGGCAACCGGCTCATCGAGCAGGCGCAGTCCCTCAACGCCAACATCGACGTCTTCACCATCATGCCGTTCGACTTCGGCGGCGGCTCCGACATGTACGGCAACACGGTCAACGCGACCGAGGGGCTGAAGGCCAAACTGAAGTCGACCTTCGGCTGGGACGACGCCACGGCCTACTCCCACATCGGCATATCCGGCATGAACGGCCTGTCCGACCAGCAGGAGAACACCACCCCGGCGATCTGGACATCGATCCGTGACTGGGCGAACGGCCACCACATCGCCCGGCTCGCCTACTGGGCGGTCAACCGCGACCGGCCCTGCCCCGGCGGCGGCGTGGTGAGCAACTGCTCCGGCATCAGCCAGAGCACCTGGCAGTTCACGTCGATCACGGCCGGCTTCACGGGCTGAGCACGACGAACGACGGCGGAACAGCGCGGCGGGCCGCCCAGGCGGCCCGCCGTGTCACGCTCCCCGCACGATCCACCGCGTTACGCTCCCCGGACCACCGGCGTCAGCAGAAAGGTCCGCGGTGACCATCCCCCGCTCCGGAGCGAACATCCCACCCCGCGCCCTTCTGGGCAGTTGGCCCACTCCCCTCGAACCGGCTCCGCGGCTGGCCCGTGCGCTCGGGCTCGGCCCCGACGACCTGTGGATCAAACGCGACGACCTCACGGGCCTGGGCGGCGGCGGCAACAAGATCCGCAAGCTGGAGTGGACCTGCGGCGCGGCGCTGGCGGACGGTGCCACCGTGCTGGTGACGACCGGCGCACCGCAGAGCAACCACGCCCGTCTGACGGCCGCCGCGGGAGCCCGGCTGGGGCTGAAGGCCGTCCTCGTCCTCGCCGGCGGGCCCGCGGCGCCGGACGCCGGTGCGCCCGGCGCCGACCCGGCCGGGGCACGGCCACCGGGTTCACCCGCGAAAGCCCCGTCCGCCGCGTCCGCCCCGCCCGCCTCCGGCAATCTCGCCCTCGACGGCCTCTTCGGCGCCCAGGTCGTCTGGGCGGGCGACCGCGAGTACCTCGACGCGCGGGCGGCGCGCACGGTCGAGGAGCTACGGGCGCGGGGAGAGGTGCCGGCGCTTGTCCCGTTCGGCGGGTCCAGCGCGCTCGGCGCCCGCGGCTACGCGGAATGCGCCCGTGAACTCCTCGACCAGGCACCGGACTTGGCGAACGTGGTCGTCGCGCTCGGCTCGGGCGGGACGATGGCCGGACTCGTCGCCGGGCTGGGCGCCGCGCGGGTCCTCGGCGTCCACGTCGGTGCCGTCGCCGATCCCGCCCGCGTCGTCGCGGAGCTGGCCTCGGAGCTCTCCGGCACGCCCTGCGACCCGCGCTCGCTGCGTGTGCGCCGCGACCAGGTCGGAGCGGGCTACGCCACGCTGACCGAGCCGGTCATGAGGGCCCTGACCCTCGCCGCGCGCGCCGAGGGCATCGTCCTCGACCCGATCTACACCGGGCGCGCGATGGCCGGCCTGGTCGCGGCCGTCGAGGACGGCGACATCACGCCGGGACAGCGCACCGTCTTCCTGCACACCGGCGGGCTGCCCGGATTCTTCGGCCACCCCGCGGCGGTCGCCCGCGCGGAGGCCGAACTGCTCGGCCCTCCGGACAGCCCCCTTCCCGCTCCGACGCCCTGACCGCACCCTGACTCCCCGGACAAGTACCGGGCGGACGTCTCCTCGGGGAGGTCTACTCCAGGTACGCCAAGCCGGGGTGGACGGCCGTATAGCCGTCGACCAGTGCGCGTGCCACGTTCACGGAGTCGACGAGCGGGTGGAGCGCGAAGGCCTTCACCGCGGTCGTACGGGACCCCGACTCGGCGGCGGAGAGCACCTCCCGCTCCACCGCCTTGACCGCGCACACCAGCCCGGCGGCATGGCCGGGCAGCGGGTCGACGGTGACGGGGTGCGCGCCGTTGGCGTCGACCAGGCAGGGCACCTCGATGACGGCCTCGCCGTCGAGGACGCTCAGTGTGCCGCGGTTGCGGACGTTGAGGATCAGGGTGGTGCGTTCGTCGCGGGCGATGGCCCGCATGAGGGCGAGCGCCACCTTCTCGTAGCCGCCGGAGAGATCGTCGGCGTCGCGCTCCCCGGCACCGGCCGCGTCCCGGTTCTCCGCCATGTACGTGGCCTCGCGCTCGGCGCGGGTGCGGTCCCAGGCGGTCAGGGCCGCGGCGTCTGGACTCTTCATCTCGTCGTAGAACCGGGCCTGTTGGTCGCGCAGGAACGCGCCGCGCGTCTTGTCGGCCTCCTGGTAGGCGCGGACGGTCTCGCGGTTGAAGTAGTAGTAGTGCAGGTACTCGTTCGGGACGGCGCCCAGCGACCGGAGCCACTCCGGGCCGAAGAGCTTGCCCTCCTCGAAGGAACCGAGCAGGCCGGGGTCGGCGAGCAGCCGCGGGAGTTCGTCGCGGCCCGCGACGCGCAGGCCCCGTACCCAGCCGAGGTGGTTGAGCCCGACGTAGTCGATCCACGCCTCGCGCGGGTCCGCGCCGAGGACCCTGGCGATCCGGCGCCCGAGGCCGACCGGCGAGTCGCAGATGCCGATCACACGGTCCCCGAGATGGCGCGACATCGCCTCGGTGACCAGGCCTGCCGGGTTCGTGAAATTGATGACCCAGGCGTCCGGCGCGAGCCGGGCCACCCGCCGCGCGATGTCCACGGCGACGGGCACCGTGCGCAGGCCGTAGGCGATACCGCCGGCGCCGACCGTCTCCTGGCCGAGGACGCCCTGGTCGAGGGCGACGCGCTCGTCCGCCGCGCGACCCTCCAGGCCGCCGACGCGGATCGCGGAGAAGACGAAGTCGGCGCCGCGCAGGGCCTCGTCGAGGTCGGTGGTGACGGTCACCTCCGGCGCGTCGGGGTCCCCCGCCGCCTGCTCGGCCAGGACGCGGGCCACGGCGGAGAGCCGTCCGGCGTCCAGGTCGTGCAGCACGACCCGGGTGACGCGGCCCTCGGCGCGGTCGCCGAGGAGCGCCCCGTACACGAGGGGGACGCGGAATCCACCGCCGCCCAGAATGGTCAGCCTCACGCGAGTACCACCTTTGCAGTTCGTGCGGGGACGCGGGTCGCGCGGCGAGGGATCACGCCACGGCCACCGGGACGCCCGCGTCGTCCGGGGACCAGCGTGTCACCACGTCCACCGGCTCGTTCGTCGCCACATGGAATCCTGCCGGAGTCGGCGCACGTCGATGTGATCCGGGGCGCCGTGCGGGGCCGGGCCGCCGACCGGGACGCCTGCCGGGCGCCCGACACCAAGACCGTCCGGACCGAGGACGTGAGCGGTCGCGAGGGGACGTACACGCCGCGCGTCCCGCTGGTAGCCGGCGACGTCAACGGTTGTTGCTGTCCGGGTCCTGCGGCATTCTGGGGCGTGCGTCGGAACCGCCCCGACCGGAGGACCGGCCCCAGGGAGCCCGTCATGGCAGGTCAGCCGTGCGCCGCGGAACATCCCCGAGGACGCGTCCGCATCGACGCCCATGAGCCGTGGACGCGTGGCCCGCACGCGGACACCGGCTGTCCGCCGTACCGGCTGGGGCCGCGCTCGGGAGAGCTGTTCATCGCGGACGCCGAACTGAACTCATGACCTCCCTGTCGGCTTCCGGCCGCCTCCTCGCCGTGCTCGCCGCCTTCGACCACGAGCACACGGCACTGTCCCTGACGGACATCAGCCGTCGGGCGGGACTCAGTCTCACCACCGCCCACCGGCTCGTGGCCGCGCTCACCGCATGGGGCGCGCTGGAGCGGGACGCCGACGGCCTGTACCACGTGGGCCTGCGCCTCTGGGAGATCGCGGCGCTCGCCCCGCGCGGCCTGGCGCTGCGGCAGCTCGCCCTGCCGTATCTGGAGGACCTGTACGAAGCGACGCACGAGAACGTGCAGTTGGCGGTCCGCGACGGCACCGAGGTCGTCTACATCGAGTGGATCTCCGGGCGTTCGTCGGTCGGCGTCCGCATCCAGGTGGGCGCCCGCTGGCCGCTGCACGCGACGGGCGTCGGGCTCGCGCTGCTCGCGCACGCGCGGCCCGCGTTCCAGGACGCCTACTGCGCCGGGCCGTTGGCCGCCTTCACGCCGTACACCATCACCGATCCCGCCCGGCTGCGGCGCGTTCTGGCCGAAGTCCGTCACACCGGTGCGGCGGTGAGCAGCCGCCAGGTCACCGACGACGCCCTGTCGGTCGCCGCCGCGGTGCGCGGCACGGAGGGGGCGGTCGTCGCGGCCGTGTCGGTCGTCGTGCCCCAGGCCGACGCGCAGGTACCGGCGTTGGTCCCGGCGGTACGCCTGGCGGCCCGCGGCATCTCACGGGCCCTCGGATGGCGGCCGACGGCCCCGCCGGGGCCGATGCCCCCGACGGAACCGCACGCCTGACGCCTGACGCCGACACACGCACCGGCACCCACACCCGTATGGCGGCCAACACCGGGACGGACACCGTCGGGAACCCGCCCTCGGGCGGGACGGGATATCACTCTCGCCGGTGAGGCGTCCGCGGGACCGGATCGGGATACTGGGACGGCCCTTGTCCAAAGGAGCCGCGTATGCGCGCCCAGTCCTGGTCAGCGCCCGTCGCCTCGCGGTGGCGGACGGCCGTGTCACCCGCCGTGTCCCGATGGCGGCCGATCGTCGAGCGGTTGCGGACGACGCATCCCTACGTCCTCGACACCGCGCTCGCCGCACTCGTGCTGTTCGCCGCCTCGCTCCAGTGGATGTTCCCCGACGAGGGTGACGACCGGCTCTCGTGGCAGGGGTTCCTGCTGGCGGTCGGGACGGCGGCGCCGCTGGTGTGGCGGCGGCGGGCACCCTTCCTGTCCGCGCTCGCGGTGTCGATCTGCACACCGGCCATGGCGCTGTACCACGCCCCGCCGCCGAACGTCGCCTACGGCGGACTGGTCGTGCTCTACACGGTGGCCACGCTCTGCCCGCCCGGGCAGCGCCGCTTCATGCTGGTGACCTGGCTGGTCGGCGCCTCGCTGACGATGACGACCAAGGAGCACGCGCAGCCCTTTGAGTACGCGTTCCACCTCACGAGCTTCCTCAGCGCGTACGCGCTCGGCGTCCTCACCCGCGTACAGCGCGCCTACACGGCGGAGTTGGAGGACCGGGCCCACCGGCTGGAGCGCGAGCGCGCCTCGGACACGGCGCGCGCGAAGACCCAGGAACGCGCCCGGATCGCCCGCGACATGCACGACATCCTGGCCCACGCGGTCAGTCTGATGGTGGTGCAGGCGGAGGCGGGACCCGTGGTCGTGCGCAGCGATCCGGAGCGGGCCGAGGCGGCCTTCGACGCGATCGCGACGAGCGGGCGCGACGCCATGACCCAGCTGCGGCGCATTCTCGGGGTTCTCAAGGAGGACCCGGTGAACGGCGCGTCGGCCCGGTTGCCGCAGCCCGGCATCGCCGCGCTCGGTGAACTCGGCGCGCTGGTCGCGGAGTCCACCGGACTGCGGGTCGACCTGCGGACCACCGGCGAGCGGCGCCCCCTGCACCCGGACACCGAGGTGGCCGCGTACCGGGTGGTGCAGGAGGCCCTCACCAACACCGTGAAGCATGCGTACGCCGCATCGGCACGGATCGAACTCGACTGGACGGAGGACGCGTTGACGCTCACGGTGACGGACGACGGACGGGGGCCGGTGCGTCCCCCCGGCGGACGGGATCTCGGACCCTCGACCGGCGGACACGGGCTGATAGGCATCCGCGAGCGGGCCGCCGCCTGCGGAGGCGGCGCGCACGCGGGCCGCGGCCCCGAGGGCGGCTTCCGGGTCACCGTGCGCCTTCCGGCCGCGGCCGACCGGCAGGCGGCCCTCGGGTGAGCATCCGTGTGGTGGTCGCCGACGACCAGGAGCTGGTCCGCAGCGGTTTCAGCATGATCCTGGAGGCCCAGCAGGACATCGAGGTGGTGGCCGAGGCGGGTGACGGCGTCCAGGCGGTGGCCGCCGTACGGGAACACGCGCCCGATGTGCTGCTCCTCGACATCCGCATGCCGCGCATGGACGGTCTGGAGGCCGCGCGCGTGGTGTGCGCGGAGTCCGGCTGCAAGGTCGTCATGCTGACCACGTTCGACCTCGACGAGTACGTGTACGACGCGCTGTACGCGGGGGCCAGCGGCTTTCTGCTCAAGGACGTCCGCCGCGACGACCTCGTCCACGCGGTGCGGGTGGTCGCGGCGGGCGACTCGCTGCTCGCGCCGACGGTGACCCGCCGGCTGGTCGCGGACATCGTGCGGCGCCGGCTGGCGGAGACCACCGTCGAGGTCCCGCCCCAGCGGCTGGACGTCCTCACGGCGCGCGAGGAGGAGACCCTGCGGCTGCTCGCCCGTGGGCTGTCCAACGCGGAGATCGCGAAAACCCTGTTCGTGAGCGAGCACACCGTCAAGACGCATGTCAGCAACATGCTGAGCAAGCTCGGGCTGCGGGACCGCGTGCAGGCGGTGATCTGCGCGTACGAGACGGGGCTGGTGACCCCGGGCTCCTCCTAGCGAGTGAACCGCCGGGGCGCCTCCCTCCTGCGAGGGATTCCCGGAAACCGCTCCCTCCGGCGATCCGGTGCCCGCCGGTCCGGTACGACGCTGAGTGCGTTGTCAGGAACCGCATCAACCGCCGGGAGGCGCACCGTGCTCGCCACGATCTCCCGGGCGGCGACCCGCCGCCCGATCACCGTGATGCTCGTCTGGCTGCTCATGCTGCTGATCGGCTTCGGCCTCGGCACGGGCGTCTTCGGCCGGCTCGTCGACTCGGTGCCCGACGTCCCGGGCACCGAATCGGACCACGCCGCCGCCCATCTCGACCGCGTGGACACGAGCGGTGAGTCGATCACCGCCGTCGTCGCGGGCACTTCCGTCTCGGACCCCGGACTGCGGTCCCAGGTCGTACGGGCGGTCGCGGACCTGCGTACGGTCTCGGGAATCGCCGAGGTGCCCGACCCGTACACCACCCGGGGCCTCACCTCCGAGGACGGCAGGTCGCTCGTCATCCCGGTGACGCTCAAGGGCGACATGAGGTTCCGGGACGAGAAGAAGGCCGTCGACACGGCGGCCGAGCGCATCAAGCGGATCGACGCGCCCGAAGTCCACGTCAGCGGTGGGCTGCTGCTCGGGCAGCAGATGAGCGGGCGGGCCCAGGAGGACGTGCAGCGGGCCGAGTTGATCTCCCTGCCGGTCGTGCTCGCCCTGCTCCTCGTCGTCTTCGGCGGTCTGCGGGCCGCGAGTCTGCCGCTGGTGATCGCGATCAGCGGAGTCGCGGGCGCGTTCCTCGCGCTGTTCGCCTTCAGCCAGTTCACCGACATCTCGGTCTACGCGATCCAGATCACCACCATGCTGGGACTCGGACTGGCCATCGACTACGCCCTGTTGATGGTGGTCCGCTTCCGGGAGGAGCGGCGCCGCACCGACGACGTCGTCGACGCCGTGCACCGCACCGTGGCCGGAGCCGGACGGACCGTCCTGTTCTCCGGGCTCACCGTGGCCGTCAGCCTCACCGGGCTGCTGGTCTTCCCCAGCCCGTTCCTGCGCAGCATGGGTCTCGCGGTGGCCGCCGTGGTCGTCGTCGACATGCTCGCGGCGATCACCCTGCTGCCCGCCCTGCTGGCCCGCTTCGGGGCGCGGATCGCACCGGCACGCGCGAAGACCCGGGCCGCCGAGGCCGGTCCGGACGCCGAGGGGCGCGTCTTCGCCCGCCTCGCCCGGTTCGCCACCCGCCGTCCGGTCGTCGTCCTCGCCGCCCTCGTCCCGGCCCTGATCGTCCTCGCGCTGCCCGCCGTCGGCATGAAGATCAGCATCGGGGACGCCAAGCAACTGCCCGCGAGCACCGAGGCACGGCAGTTGTACGACACGCTGGGCGCCCACTTCCCGCCCGGCACCGGGGTGTCCCCGGTGTCCGTGGTGGTGGGTTCCGGTGCCGGGGGGGGGGCGGGGGGGCCCCACCCAGCCCGCCCCCGCCCCCGGGGAGGCCCGGGCCGGC
>NZ_JBHWVI010000049.1:0-46494 GCF_042737005.1 Streptomyces sp. NPDC060027 | reverse complement strand
GGTCCGGTGCCGCCCGCGCCTGTGCTGGCAGGAACTGGCCGCTCGGTCGCTCGGTCGACGGGCAGCATCGACCCGCGCTCCGGCCGATGGGGAGCCGCCACCCGGGGGGGGAACGAGCCGGCGGGCCCCGGCACGCTCCTGGGCCCGCCGGCACACGGCCGCCGCAGGCGTTGATCAGCCGACGGACGACCGCCGGGCAGGCCGGTCAGCCGACAGGCAGCCACCGAGCGGGCCGCCGAGGGGACCGGTCAGCCGATGGGCGGCGTGCCATGGGTGTGGAAGGACTCGATGGTCTTCAGGCCCCAGGCCTGGCCCTTCTTCCGCTCGTTCTCGCTCCACGTGACCAGGGGCCAGTCGGGGGCGAGGACGAGGCGGGTGAGCGGGTTGCACAGCTCGATACGGTTGCCGCCGGGTTCGTAGACGTACAGGAAGAACGTCTGCTGGATGGCGTGCTTGTGCGGGCCCGTCTCGATGAACACACCGGTGTCGATGGCGAGGTCGGCCGCGCGCAGGATGTCCTCACGGGTGTCCGTGGCGAACGCGATGTGGTGCAGGCGCCCGCTCGAACCCGTCCAGTCCTCCGTGTACACGATGTCGTACGACTTGCTGCTGAAGGTCAGCCACTGGGCGGCGATCCTGCCGCTGTCGAGCTGGATCTGCTCGGTCGGGCGGGCGCCGAGCGCGTCACGGACGAAGTCTCCGTTGGCGGCGACGTCGGAGGCGAGGAAGTTCACGTGGTCCAGGCGTCGCACGCCGACCCCGTGGCCGGGCTTGGCCTGCGGCTGGTTCTTCAGACCGGGCTTGAGGTGGTCCGGCGCCTGATACCACTCGCTCTCCCAGTACAGGGCGAGTTCGTGACCGTCGGGGTCGGTGGTGACGTAGACCGAGCCGAGACCCGGCTCGTCGTTCGCCCAGCGGCCCTCGCGGCCGGCGCTCTCGATCTCCTTGACCCGGCGCTGGAGGGCCCCCTCGCTGGAGGCGCGCAGGGCGGTGCGGCGGACGCCCGAGGTCGTGTGGGCGGTGAGGGTCAGGCTGTGGTGCTCGTAGTCGTCCCAGGTCCGCAGATAGACGGAGTCTCCGGAGCGGCCGTTCTCGGTGAGGCCGAGGTAGTCCGTGAAGAACCGGACGCTGGCGTCCAGGTCGGGGGTGAGCAGTTCGACGTGCCCGAGGTGGGCGATGTCGCCGAGCGGCGGGGCCATGGGGGCCTCCTCATGGTTGAAGTGCGGCTCCGGCCGGCCGGGGGAAGACCGTGCCGTCGAAGATCTTGCGTGCGGTGCGGACGACGGCGGTGCGCCGGGCCACGGGCGCTACGCCCCCGGGGCCGTACTCGACACCGGCTTCGATGTCGAGGAATCCGGTGGGGTGTTCGATACGCAGCTGGTCGCCCCGTTCGGGCGGGCGGGCCACGGCGTGCCCGACACCGCCCTCCACGCGCAGCCCGGCGGCCACGCTCGCGGCGCCGAGGACGCCGATGGAGGTGTGGCAGCGCACCGGGATGAAGGTGCGGGTCATGACGGCACCGCCGTCGCGCGGCGGAGCGAGCAGGGTCAGCTTCGGCACGGTGGCGTTCTCGACGTCCCCGAGACCCATCAACTTGCCCGCCTCCAGGCGGATCTCGCGGAGCCGGTCGGCCAGCGCCAGATCCTCCTCCAGGTCCTTGGGAGTCTCGTATCCGGTGACACCCAGCGAGGACGCGGCGATCAACACGGTCGGCATGCCGTTGTCCACGCAGGTCACCGGGGTGTCGGCGACAATGTCCCGGGCGTGGCCGGTGGGCAGCAACGGGCTGCTCCCTTGCGGGAACTCGATCACCACGGGGGCGGCGGTCCCGGGCACCCCGGAGATCTCGGCGGAGCCCGGGTAGACGACGCGCCCGCCTTCGGTGGGGAAGCTCGCCACCGCGAGGTCCCCGGAGTTGACCATGCGGATGCGCACCGAGGTGCTCCCCTCCCCCGGCTCGACCAGTCCGCGTTCGACGGCGAACGGACCGACCCCGGCGAGGATGTTGCCGCAGTTCTGACGGTCCGACACCTCCGCCCGGTCGACGGCGACTTGGAGGAACAGGTAATCGACGTCGGCCGCGGGGTCCGCGGAGACCGAGACCACGGCCACCTTGCTGGTCAGCGGGTGGGCACCGCCCAGGCCGTCGATCTGGCGCGGGTCGGGGCTGCCCATCACACGCAGCAGCAGGTCGTCGCGTTCGGCGGCGTCGGCGGGCAGGTCCTCGGCCAGGAAGTAGGCGCCCTTGGAGGTGCCGCCGCGCAGGAGCATGCAGCGCACCTCCTGCGGCCCGCTCACGGCGCGGCTCCGTCCCGCACGTACTCGTCGTAGGACGTGTACGTCACACCAAGGCGTACGAGGGTCTCCCGCAACCCGTAGCGGTCCAGGCCGAGTTCGCCTTCGAGGAAGGCGGCGCGGGCCAGCGCCTCCTTCCGCTCGCGGGCCTCGGACGCCTCGGCGACCCGGCGGGCGTCCTCGCGGGGCACGCACACCACGCCGTCGTCGTCGGCGAGGATCACGTCGCCGGGCCGGACGATCTGGCCGCCGAGGACCACCGGTACGTTGACGGATCCGCCGGTCGCCTTCACGGTGCCCTGCGGGCTGACCGCGGCGGACCAGGCGGGAAAGCCCATCTCGCGCAGTTCGGCGGTGTCCCGGATACCGGCGTTGATGACCAGACCGCGCACGCCGCGCCGGTGCAGCGCGGTGGCGAACAGCTCACCGAACATGCCGTCGGTGGACGGCGAGGTGGTGGTGATCACCAGGATGTCGCCCTCGCCGCACTGCTCGACGGCGGCGTGGATCATGAGGTTGTCGCCGGGCCAGGAAAGGACGGTGACCGCGGTGCCCGCGACACGGGTGCCCTGCTGGATGGGGCGCAGACGCGTGCCGAGCAGGCCGGTGCGGCCCATCGCCTCGTGCACGGTCGCGGTGCCGTATCCGGCGATCGCCTCGACGTCCTTCGCGTCCGCCTTCGGCGGGCCGGTGACGATCACGCCGCTCATGCCAGCTCCTTCGCGATCTGCGGGTAGGGACGCATGAACGCCTCGGCCATGGTCTTGTGGGCCAGGCCCAGATTGGGGCCGGCGTTGCGCTTGAGCTGGACCCCGCGGCGCACGGCGAGGTCGGTGTAGTAGTCCCACAGGTGCTGCTGGGCGCCGAGGCATTCCATCGCCTTGCGCTTGGTCTCCCACACCTCGGTGATGTCGAGCAGCACCTCGGGCCGGAAACCGCTCATCTCGGGCTGGTGGGGCTCGAAGCAGAAGACGGGCGGGGCGCCGATGATCTCGCCCTCGCCCGGGTAGCCGATGGCCTGGGCGAGGACACGGGCCTCCAGCGCCATGCGGTTGGCGGCCGGGTGGTCGCCGTTGTACGGGTCCTCGGCCGGGTGGGTGAGCACGACGTCCGGCTGGGTCTCGCGGTAGACCGTCACCAGGCGGTCGGTGAGCTCGGCGGTGGCGGTCAGCGGGTAGTCGCCCGCGTCGAAGAAGCGGACCTCGGCGCCGAGCGTGGCGGCGGCCTTCTCGGCCTCCTCGCGGCGTATCGCCTTGATCTCGTCGAGCTTCTTGCCCTCGCGCCAGGCCTTGGCGGACTCGCCGCGCTCGCCGAAGGTCAGGCACGCGATGGTGACCTTCTCGCCCCGGGAGGCGGCCAGGGCGATGGCTCCCCCGGCCCGCCACACGAAGTCTCCGGCGTGCGCGGTGACGACCAGTGTCGACCGTGCTGGGCGCCCCCCTGGCTCGGGCGGGTCCGAGGGTTCGGGGGCGGCGGGCGCGTTGCCGTGCGTCATTGCAGCAATCTCCTTGGTGGACAGGTGCGCGCCCGCCTCGGCTGTCCGTCGTACCGCGCGTCGCCGCGCGACACGTCAGTCGCGCAGCGCTTCGATCACACTGCCGAGGTGAGCGCGGACGGCCGCTTCGGCCGCCTGCGGGTCCCTGGCCCTGATCGCCTCGATCATGGCCAGGTGTTCACTCAGGGAGTGCTGCGCACGACCGGGGCGCAGCGCCAACTGGAACCGGTGGCGCACCAGTTGGGCGTTGAGCCGCTCCAGGAGTCCCACGGCCGTCTGCTGGCCGGAGAACTCCCTGATCCGGGCGTGTACTTCATGGTTGAGCTCGGAGTAGGTCACCGGTTCGCCGTCGGCGACCGCCTTGGACATGGCCGCGCCGAGGTCCGCCAGTTCGGCGAGCTGGTCGTCGGTGGCCAGGGCGGCCGCCTTGGCGGCACAGAGGCCTTCGAGTGCCATACGGCACTCGGTGATGGCGACCGCTTCCTCCACGGTCACCACCCGGACGCGCGACCCGCGGTTGCGGATCCGCTCGACCAGGCCCTCCGATTCCAGCTCGATCAGCGCCGCGCGGGCGCTGGCCCGGGTGACACCGAACTGCTCGGCGAGTTCGTTCTCCACCAGCCGCTGGGCCGGTGCCATCTCTCCGCGCAGAATCGCCTGCCGCAGC
Source organism: Streptomyces sp. NPDC060027 (assembly GCF_042737005.1). NCBI lineage: Bacteria > Bacillati > Actinomycetota > Actinomycetes > Kitasatosporales > Streptomycetaceae > Streptomyces > Streptomyces sp. NPDC060027. The sequence goes on along the minus strand of NZ_JBHWVI010000049.1, from coordinate 42,037 downwards.
TGCGCCAACGCGTGCTGCTTGGCCTGCTCGCCGGTGCCTGGACGGGCTTCCTTCTGCATTGCTGCCCTCCCTGAGTGAGTGCCTGTCGAACGTAAATCTAGACCAACAAGATTGTCAACAATTTTGTTCGGTATGTTGCCGACATGCTTCGGGCAGCGACACGCGCACCCGAGACCGCCGGTCGGGTGCCCCTGCCTTCACGGCCGCCGGGTTGTGGTGCGCGAATGACACCCCTGCGGCCACCCGCCCGCGCCACGGTGTACCTGCCGGAGTCCGATGGTTCGCCGCCGGTGCACGTCAACTTCCACAGCGGCGGCCCTGTGATGCCGCCGACCGAGCTGGACGACCCGCTGTGCCGCTGCCTGCCGCCTCGGCGGGTGTGGTCGTCGTCGACGTGGACAAAGTGGTACCGAACCCGCGTGAGCGCTCCGACCCGCTGGTGTCGCCGGCCCATCCGTCCGACACCGGTGACCTGAACGGCATCGCGCCCGCCCTCCTGGTCACCGCGGAGTTCGACCTCCTCAAACCGGAGGGCGAACGCCACGCGGGACGACTGCGGAAGGCGGGCGCGCTGGTGGACCACGTCGATGTGCCGAAAGCGGACTACGGATACGACGGCACGGACGACGAGCCCGTGCCGGGTCCTACCCCTGGACCTCGGGCGGTGAGATGCCGAACCTGCTCGCGCTCTCCGTGAGTTCGCGCCACACCTTGGCCGCCACGGGCACCCCCTCCCCCGCGCGCCGCTCCGCCACCGAGGCGCTGCGCTCGCCCGGATAGAACACGCCCTGTGCTCCGTCCGCCGGAGTCAGTGCCTTGAGGGTGGCGAGCGTGACGTCGACCGCCGCGGTGAACGCGGCCGGGTCGCCGAAGGCCGCCGGGTCGATGGCGATCAGCAGGGCGTTCTGGCGGTGCTTGCGTCCCGCGGGATCGTCGGAGTGGAAGGCGGCGAAGATGGGCCCTCCGACGAGCACGCTGGTCAGCAGCTCGAAGGCGAGCGACATGCCGGACCCCTTGGCACCGCCCAGCGGCAGTGGCATGACGGCCTTGTCCGGGTCCGTGGTGGGGGTGCCGTCCTCGGTGGCCGCGGCCCCCTCGGGCAGCGGGGTTCCGCTCGTCCTGGCCTGCCGGATCTTGCCCAGGGCGATGGTGGCGGTGGCCATGTCGAGGAGCAGGGGGGCGTGGCTCTCGGCCGGTACGGCGACGGCGAGCGGGCTGGTGGCGACGGCCGCGCCCTTGACCCCGGTGTAGCCCATGTTGGGCATGCCGGCGACGAACGCGATGCCGATCAGGCCCTGTTCGGCGATCTTCGAGACGTAGTAGCCGATGGCACCGGTGTGCACGGTGCGGCGCACCCCGACGGCCGCGATGCCGTTCGCCCTGGCCCGGGTCACCGCCTCCTCGGCGGCCGCGGTGAGGGCCACGGGGCCGGGCGCGCGGTCGGCGTCGAGCACGGCGACGGCCGGGGTGCCCGACTCGACCGTGATCTCGGGACGGGCGTTGGCCACCCCCTTGGCGAGCAGCTCCAGATAGGCGGGAACGCGCGCGGTGCCGTGGGAGTCGACGCCGCGCAGCGCGGCCCAGACGAACACGTCGGCGGTGGTACGGGCGTGCTCGGGGCGCAGGCCGCCCTTCTCCAGCAGAGCCGCGGCGAAGCCGCGCAGTTCCTCGGCGGGCACGAGTACCCTGCCCGGCTTGGGCGTTGGGGTGTCGGTCATGGTGGCGGGTGCCTCCTGGATCAGCGGGTGACGAGGACGTCGACGACGGCGGTGGTGCCCTCCGCCACGGCCTTGAGCGCGCGCTCCAGGGCGGGGGCGAGCGCGTCCGGCGTGTCGACGGTCTCGGTGTGCATGCCGAACGGCTCGGCGAACCGCGCGAGTCGGGGCAGCCGGCGCAGGTCGGTGCCCAGCCACTCACCTGTGTCGGCCGCCGCGCCCTCGGGGTAGAACCTGCGGTGGTTGAGGTTCATCGACTTGTAGACGCGGTTGTTGAAGACCACGATCAGCAGCGGCAGTCCGTACGCGTTCGCGGCGTCGTACGACGGGATGACCGGGTTGTAGGTGAAGGCCCCGTCGCCGATCGTGAGGACCACGGGGCGTTCCCGCGCGGCGAGTTTGACGCCGAGCGCGACGGCGATGCCCTGGCCGAGTCCGCCCTGCACGTAGAAGTACGAGTCGGGGTCGGCGGTCCGCGTATGGCGTTTGACGACGCGGCTGTGCGTGATGGTCTCGTCGACGACGATCGCGTCCTGCCCGTCGAGCAGCCTTCGCAGGGTGGCGGCGACGAGCACCGGGTCGACGCCCTCGGCCTGTGCCGCCTTCGCCTCGGCCGCCGCGATCGCGGCCTGTTCGTCGGCGTGCCGCTCCTCGTGCGCCGCGCGCCGCGCGGTGACGGCGGCCAGTGCGGCCGGGTCGGAGGGTGTCGGGTCCGCACGCTTGGCCAACTGGCGCAGGGTGTTGGCGACGTTCCCTTCCAGGTAGCGGTCGGCGAAGAGGACCTGGTAGGCGATGTGCGGGCGTTGCGGAACCTCGTCGATGACGACGACGCAGGCCTTCGACGGGCGCCGCGAGGGCGGGTAGAAGGGGGCGCGGCAGTTGACGAGGAGGATGAGGTCGGCCTCGTCCATCCAGGGGCCGATGTCCGAGCCCGCGTGCAGCGGGTGGGTGCGCGGGAAGTTGCCGCACACCGCCGAGTCGGGTTCGACGACCGGGAGGTTCCAGGCCTCGGCGAAGGCGACCAGGGCCTCGAAGCCGCCCGCTTCACGGCCCGCCGTCTCGGTGACGATGACCGGATTGGCCGCCTCGCGGATCAGCTGCGCGACCGGGTCGACCTCTTCGGGCGAGCTGTGGGTCGAGCCCGGCCGGACGATCGGTTCGGCCTCGCGGCCGTCCCAGTCCTCCAGCAGGATCTCCAGCGGGATGTTGAGGTAGGCCGGTCCGGCCGGTGCCCGCCAGGCCAGCTCCGCCGCCCGCGTGACCATGGCGGGCAGTGTGTGCACCCCGGCGGCCTCGTTGGACCACTTGGTGAACGGCTGGGCGATGCCGTGCGGCCCGCCCACGACGGACAGGTTGCGGTACCACTGGCCGCCGGGGTCCTGCCCGGGGCCGTCGCCGTAGCTGGTCGACTCGGAGGAGGCGACCAGCATGGGGACGCCGGCGAGCAGGGCTCCGTGGATCGCCATGGAGCCCTGGAGCAGGCCGGGGGCCGCGTGCAGGAGCACGGCCTGCGGACGCCGGGCGATGAGGCCGTAGCCGGTGGCCATGCCGACCGCCACCGTCTCGTGGGTGAGGTCCAGGTACTGCGGGGCCGGCTCGCCGTCGCGGTGGCGCCGGGCCAGGGACTCCCAGACCGGGGCCCATTCCGACCCCGACGAGCAGAAGACGTAGTCGGCGCCGACGGCGTTGAAGGCCGAGACGAGCGCTTCGCCGCCGTCACCGCCGCCGGCACCCTGTGTGTTCTCGGTGTCCGTCATCTCCGGTTGTCCTCAGCCCTCGATCGGCCAGTCGAGGACCTCGGAGATGCCGCGGCCCAGGATCCACTCCAGCTCCTCGGGCGTGAAGTCCCAGTGCTGGGTGAACTGCTCGATGGTGTCGGTGTAGGTGATGCCGTGGCCGAGCAGGCGGGTGATGTCGGTGCCGTAGAAGCACCGCTGGGGGCCCAGCTTGTCGACCATCTCGCGCACGTACTTCTCGATGTTCTTGTTCGGGAAGGGCTGCGTCGAGTAGCCGGGGAGGGCGGAGACCTTGACGTAGATGTTCGGGTGGACGGCCAGGTCGGCGGTCTCCTGGACCCAGTAGCCGATCGCGTCGTCCACGCAGCGGGCCATGATGCCCATGTGGTCGATGATGATCTTCAGGCCGGGGTGCTTGGCGGCGATCTCGCCGAGCTCGCGCTTCCAGATCGGGGCGTGGACCATGGTGGGGATGCCGAGTTCCTCGGCGATCGGCCAGTACCAGTCGTTGGTGCCGTCGATCATCCAGTTGCGGTCCTGCGGGCGGTGGAAGGTGAGCCGGGTTCCCTTGATGTGCGGGTTCCGGGCGAAGTCCTTCAGCATCGCGGTGCCTTCGACGGCGTTGTCCTGGGGGACGCGGGCCATGATGCCGAAGCGGTCCGGGTGGGCCTCGCAGGCTTCGAGGGCGTAGTCGATGCGGTTGCCCTCCCACGACGGGGGCAGGATCAGCGCCCGGTTGACGCCGGCCTCGTCCATCAGCTCAAGGGCCTCCTCGTAGGAGAAGGGGTCCTCTCGGTGTCCGTTGAGGCGGATGCGCTCCCGTGCGCCCGGGACCCAGGGGCGGTCCGGGGTCTCTTCCTTCCAGATGTGGATCTGGGTGTCGACAACGAACATGTCATCTGCCGTTTCTCTGCGAAGGGGGTGGTGAGGTGGTGCGGATGGAACGCTAGGTCGGCGAAAGGCCTTTGCCGAGCGCTGGGAGTGCAAGCAGTTCTTGCGCGAAAGTCCCCTGCGCGCAGGGCATGTTCAGGTTGCGCGGATGTCGCCGAAGACGGTGTCCGCGATGTGTTCCGCGATCGCCATCGAGGAAGTCGCGGCGGGCGAGGGCGCGTTGCGTACGGCGGTGACCGCACCGACTTGACGGATGACGAAGTCGTCCACCAACGAGCCGTCCCTGCCGAGTGCCTGGGCGCGTACGCCCGCTCCGCCGCGCACCACGTCACCGGCGTGGATGGCGGGGACGTACGCCTTGGCGGCCTTCATGTAGGCGTCCACCGACAGGGAGCCGTGCATCTCCTTGATGCCGGTGCGCCAGTGTTGCCCGGCCAGCCGCCACATGCCGGGGAAGCGGGCGATACGGGCGAGTTCGCGCAGGTCGATGTCCGAGCGGCGGTAGCCCTCGCGGGAGAGGGCGAGGACGGCGTTGGGGCCGACCTCGACGTCGCCGTTCACGCGCCGGGTGTAGTGGACGCCGAGGAAGGGGTAACGCGGGTCGGGAACGGGGTAGATGAGGCCGCGCACCATGTGGGCCCGGCTCGGCGAGACCTTCATGTACTCGCCGCGGAAGGGGATGATGCGCGGCTCGTCCCCGTCGTCGGCGAGTCGGGCCACGCTGTCGCTCTGGAGTCCCGCGCAGAGTACGAGGCGGTCGACCCGCAGGGTTTCGGCGCCGGAGGCCACCTCGATGCCGCCGCCGGTCAGCCGGGTGACGCGGGTGACCGGGAAGCCGAGCCGTACCTCTCCGCCGGACTCCACGACGTCCCGGGCGAAGGACCGGGCGACGGCGGTGTAGTCGGTGATGGCGGTGCGCGGTGAGTGCAGGGCCGCCAGGCCCACGGCGTAGGGCTCGATCTCGTGGATCTCGCCCGCGTCGACCCGGCGCAGGCCGGGCACCCTGTTCTCCAGGGACTTGGCGTACAGGGCCTCCAGGCGCGGCACTTCGTCGTCCGTGACCGCGACGACGAGCTTGCCGCACTCGTCGTAGGGCAGTCGCCGGTCGCGGCAGTAGTCACGGATCATCGCCATGCCCTTGGTGCACAGCCGGGCCTTGAGGCTGCCGGGCGTGTAGTAGATGCCGGCGTGCACCACGCCGGAGTTGTGCCCGGTCTGGTGGACGGCGACCTCCTGTTCCTTCTCCAGCACGACGACCCTTGTGCCGGGGCGGCGCCGGGCGATCTCCCGGCCCGTGGCGAGGCCCACGATCCCGGCGCCGACGATGCCGATCGTCTCGTCAGCCATCGGCTTCCTCCTTTCGTCGTTCAGGGCGCCGTCAGACACCGAAGTGCATGGCGACGGTCTTGACCCGGGTATAGAAGCGCAGCCCTTCCTCGCCCTGCTCCTTGAACGGCGATCCGGAGTCCCGGAAGCCGCCGAAGGGGTGGTGGACGTCCCAGCCCGAGGTGGTGGTGTTCACCGCGATCTGGCCGCACTCGGCCTGGTCCGCGAACCGGTGGGCGGCGCCGAGGTCCTGGGTGAACACGGCGGCGGCGAGACCGAAGACGGAGTCGTTGACCGCCTCGACCGCCTCGTCGAAGGAGTCCACCGCGCAGAGCGCGACGACCGGCCCGAACACCTCCTCGCGCCAGATGTCGAGCTCCGGGGTCACCGCGCCGAGCACGGTCGGGTTGACGTAGCAGCCGTGACTCAGCGCCTCGTCCGTGGGCCGGTCGCCGCCGGCCAGGACCGTCGCGCCCTGCTTCACGGCGCGCGCGATGTCGGAGAGGACGCTGTCGCGCTGCCGGGCGCTGACCAGCGGCCCCATCGTGGTGCCCGCGGCGAGCCCAGGTCCGACGCGCAGGGCGGCGGTCTCGGCGAGCAGCAGCGCGGTGAACTCCTCGTACACGGGCCGCTCGACGATCACCCGGCTGGTGGCGGTGCAGCGCTGCCCCGCCTGGGCGAAGCCCGCGGCGGCCACGGCCCTGGCGGCGGCGTGCAGATCGGCGTCGGCGAGGACCACGGTGGCGTTCTTGCCGCCGAGTTCGCCCTGGAAGCGGACGCCTGTGCGGGCGAGCGCGGCCCGCAGGCCCTCGCCGACCTCGTTGCTTCCGGTGAACGTGAGGGCGGAAAGGCGCGGGTCACGGAGCAGGGCCTCGGAGATCTGCGAGCCGCGTCCGGTGACCACGTTGAGGACGCCGGCGGGCAGCCCTGCGTCGTGCAGGGCACGCGCGAAGTGCAGGGCGGCCTGCGGGGTGTCGGTGGCCGGCTTGAGGATCGCCGCGTTGCCCGCCGCGAGGCACGGGGCGAGCTTGCGGGCCGGGGTGATCAGCGGGTCGTTCCAGGGGGTGATGGCGAGGACGACGCCGATCGGCTCACGCTGGTGGTGGGTGCGGGTGTCGGGGCGCACGTCGTGCACCAGCGTGCCGTAGCCCTGGCGGGCGATACCCGCGTAGTACTCCAGGAAGTCGGCGGCCTTGACGGTCTCGCCGGTCGCCTCGGCGCGGGTCTTGCCCATCTCGGTGCTGAGGTCCTCGGCGATCCCGGCGACGCGCTCGCGCAGCAGCCGGGCCGCGTCGGTCATGATCCGGGCGCGTTCGAAGGGGCTGGTGCGCTTCCAGACGGCGAAGCCCTGTTCCGCGTGGTCGTAGGCGTCGGTCACGTCGGCGGCGCTGAGCGCGGGAACGCGGGCCACGGGGGTACGCAGATCCGCGGGGTCGTGGACGTCGATCCACTCGCCGGTCGCCACCCACTCCCCACCGGAGAGGGTTTCCAGGGTACGCATCAAGATCACTTCTCTCGTCCGCCGCGGTGCGGGGCCGCGGTCAACCGGATGGGACGGCCCTGGGGCCGCAACGACAACACACGAGTGGGGGCCGGTCGGACCAGCCCCGCGGCGGCAGACATTGCTTTCGCTCCGCGCGGGTCGCCCATCAGGGGATTCGTGCTGGAATCGGCGGGCCCGACAGCACGCCCCACCCGGAGGAAGACATGGCTTTCGCAGTCGTCGCCCACTACCGGTGCGCACCCGCCGACGAGGCCACCGTGCGCGCCGCGCTGCTGAAGATGCGCGAGCTGACGCCCACCGAGCCGGCGAACCTCGCGTACGAGGTCCACGCGGAGGCCGACCGGCCGGGGTCGTTCGTGCTCTACGAGCGGTACACGGATCGCGCGGGTTTCGAGGCGCACCGGGCGGCGGACCACTTCACGGAGTTCATCGTGGGGTGTGTGCTGCCCCTGCTGACGGAACGCACGGTGACGTTCGCCGAGGTGCTCTGAGCGGTCGGCCGGGAGAACGGGCGGCGCGCTCACCGTCGTGCTCCGAGTCGTCGGCCGGGAGGCGGTCCGCGTCTCCCGGCCGGCGTCGGCAGGCGGTCAGAACTCGTTGCCCCAGCAGTAGCGGGCGAGTGTCTCCACCAGGACCAGTTTGCGGCGCTGGTCCTCCGCGCCGAGCAGTGGCCGGGCCGCCACGTCGGCGAAGCCGCGGGACGGCGCGAGGGCCATGTCCTCGATGTCCTTGAGCTCGGCAGCGGCGTCGATGCGCGCCAGCACCGTGTCGATCTCCTCCAGCTCGGGCGTGGTCGCGTCCACGACCCCGAGGCACGCGTCCCGGTCCTCGGGCAGAGCCCTGAGCAGGTCGGTCTCGCCCGCCGTCCCCCGGTCGTACGGGAGGATCCAGCGGTCCGCGGGGACCTCGCCGTACAGCCGCTCGGCCCTGGCCCCGTCCACCACGCCCGGTGCCTCCCAGCCGGGACTGACACCGATCCGTACACCCTCGGGCCGTTCCTCCAGGCGCACCGCCATGGCCTCCACGGCGAGCGTGTCCGCGAAGGACAGCGCGCCGGGCGCGGCCGGGTCGGCGGCGAGGTGGCCGAGGAGCAGCGGGTTGTTCAGCTGGATCAGGCGGACGCCGCGGGAGACGAGCAGCTCGATCTCCGCGTGGATGATCTCCGCCAGGGCCTCGCCGAGTTCACGGGCAGAGGCCGGGCCGCCGGAGGCCGCGAGGCCGGGGTCGAAGGTGGTCGCGGCGAGGTAGGCCGGCGAGGGCAGGGACACCTTCGGGGCGATCACCGTCAGCTCGGTGAGCCGGGCCGCCCAGTCGGCCAGCAGCGGGCCGTTGGCCTTGGGCAGGGACTCGGCCACCCAGCGGGACAGTCCGTCGGGTCCCGCGTCCTCCGTACGGCGGAAGCCGGAGACGGTGCCGAGGACGGCTCCGCGGAAGTCCTCGCGGGGGAAGTCGCCGTCGGTGACGACGGTCGAGCGCGCCTTCCGCTGGAAGGCCACCGCCTCGGCGACCGCGTCGTCCAGCGCACCGGGGTCGTCGCCCGGGACGGTGAGGGTGACGGGGCGGACCAGGCTGCCGTGGTGGTCTATGCGGTAGTTGAACGTGTCCGCCATGGTTCAGGCACCCTTCTCGGTCTGCTCGGTCTGCTCGGTCTGCTCGGAGTTCTCGGAGTTCTCGGCCTTCTCGGGCTTCGCGGCGTCGCCGGCCGCGGTGCCGGCGACGCCCCAGGCGGCGAACTCCAGTTCGTAGCCGAGGGATTCGAGGACGTCGTCGGCGACCTGCTGGTCCTCGTCCGCGGTGCCGCCCGCGATGCCGAGTCCGCCGATGATCTCGCCGTCCTTCTTGATCGTGACGCTGCCCTCGGTGGCCATGATGGGCAGGGCCGCGCCGGGCAGTTGGGAGAGCTGCGCGAAGAAGACCGGCTGGCTCTCCTGCCACTTCTTCAGCATCTTGCCGGGGCGCTGCATCACGGCCGCGGTGTACGCCTTGGCGCGGGCGATGTCCGGGGTGAGGGGACGCGCGCCGTCGGAACGGCGGACGCTGATGACGAACCCGCCCGCGTCCACCACGGCGACGCTCACCGCCTTCCCGAGCGCCTGGGCGCGCTTCAGGGCGGCGCCGACGATCTCTTCGGCGGCGTCGAGGGTGAGGCTGCTCATGCTGCTTCCTTCTGTCCGAGAGTGCGGCGCAGGTGCGCGACGGCGTGGTTGTACGGGCCCGGCGTCTCCCAGTACATGGAGTGCGGGGCGTCCGGCACGATCTCCAGGCGGGAGCCGGGGAGCAGTTCGTGGGCGCGGGTCACGGTCTTCACGCTGAGCACCGCGTCCTTCTCGCCGAGCAGGAAGGCGATCCCGACGCCCGAGTCCTGGATGTCCCGCAGGGAGGGCCCGTCGGTGTCGAGGTTGCGCAGGTCGGCCATCCTCGCGACGTTGAAGGTGCCCATCTGCTGGAAGAGGAAGGTGCGGTCGGCGCTCTCCCGCCGGAAGCGGCCGGTGAGGAGCCGGTCGATGACGGGCAGCTTGACGGCCTCGGCGCGGTCGGCGGCGGCCAGTTCGCGCAGTTCGGGGTGGCTGATGCCGCCGAGGGAGTGACCGAGGACGACGGAGCCGACCCGGTCGGGGCGGAGCAGGCCGGCCCGCAGGGCGGCCACCGAGCCGATGGACTGACCCACCAGCATCACGTCGGTGAGGTCCTCGGCGTCCAGGACGGCGAGGACGTCGCCGGGGAAGTCCTGTCCGTCGAACTCGGGCCTGGACGAGCTCGGAGGAACAGGTGCGACGGACTTGCCGAAGCCGCGCAGGTCCATGGTGACGACGGTGAACTCGTCGCGCAGTGCGACCACTTGCTGCCACCAGGCGGCATGGTTGCCGCCGCTGCCGTGCACGAAGAGGATCGCCGGGCCGCTGCCGTGACGCTCGTAGTAGATGGAGGTGCCGTCGGAGTCGGCGAGGGGCATGGGAGGGAACTCCTAGCAGTACAGGGGAATGAACTCCGGGCCGAGCTCGCTCAGTTGGGACGCCTGCCGTGGAAGACCAGCTCGATCATGGTGTGGTCGGGGTCGTGGATGTAGCAGAACTTGGACTGGTTCTCCGGGCGTTCGATCGGGCGGGTGTGCCGGATGCCCAGCTCCTTGAGGTGGGCGAGGAACTCGTCCCAGTCGTCGACCTCGACGGCGAAGTGGTAGGGCGCCATGCGCTCCATCTCCTCGACCGGGGTGAAGTGGAGGTCGAAGTTGCCGCGGGTCATGAGAACGACCCGGGTGTTGGACTTGGGCATGATGCGCTTCATCCCGAAGACCTTCGTGTACCACTCGGCGGTCCGGTCGGGGTCGGTGGTGGGGAAGTTGACGTGGTGGATGTAGCGCGGTGCCTTGCTCATACGGAATTCCCTTCTGGGTGTACGGGGTTGGAGAGCACGCCGATGCCGCTGATCTCGACGTCGACGGTGTCCCCCGGCTCGATCTGGCACGTCGACTCGGCGCCCATCCACAGCACGTCACCGGGGCGCATGGTGATGTGCCGGGTGATCGCGACGATGTGGTCGAAGGGGTCGAAGACCATGTCGCCGGTCGGGAACGCGGCACGGACCTCGCCGTTGACCCGGAGCGTGGTCGTCTGCGCCAGCGCGTCGACGTCGGTCTCGATCCAGGGACCCATCGGCTTGAACGTGTCGCTGTTCTTGCTGCGCCAGAAGGTGCGGTCCTGGTGCTGCCAGGCGCGGGCGCTGACGTCGTTGCCGATCGTCCAGCCGAACACGGCCTCGCGGGCTTCCTCGTACGAAGCGTGCCGCAGCGTACGGCCGATGACCGCGACGAGCTCCGGCTCGGCCTCGAACCGCCCCGTCACCTCCGCCGGTTTGACGATGGGCGAGCCGTGGCCGGTCAGCGCGTTGTTGGCCCGGTAGCCCACTTCGGGGCGGGTGGGGACCTCGGCGCCGGCGTGCCGGATGTGCCGCGGGTAGTTCATGCCGACGGCGTAGAAGACGGGCGGGACGACGACCGGCAGCCAGACCGCCTCGCTGCGCGGCACGGCGCCGATGACGGTGGGGCCGCGTTCGCCGTGCGGCTCGCGCCGCGTGGCGTCCAGGGGGGAGTGGGACAGCAACTCGACGTCCCGCTCCCCCACGCGGCCCCACACCGCTCGTCCGCCGACCGACACCCGGGTGTATCGCATGGCGTCAGCCGGCCAGCAGATGGGAGACGCGCTTGGTGACCAGGTAGGCGTCCAGCGCCTCGGGCCCGCCCTCCCGTCCGTAGCCGCTCTCCTTGACGCCCCCCGAGGGTGCCTCGCTCACCGAGCCACCGCAGTGGTTGACGGAGAGGATGCCCGCCTCCAGTTCGCGCACCAGGTGCTCGGCGGTGGCCGCGGACTCGGTGAAGGCGTACGCGGCGAGACCGTAGGGCAGTTCGTTCGCGGTGCGCAGCGCCGTGTCGAGGTCGCTGAACGCGGTGATGGGCGCGAGCGGCCCGAACGGCTCCTCGCGCATCAGGTCCGCGTCCGGCGGTACGTCGGTGAGGACGGTCGGCGCGAAGAAGTAGCCCGCGCGGTCGAGCCGTTCGCCGCCGGTGCGCACGGTGGCGCCGCAGCGCACGGCGTCGGCGGTCAGCCGTTCCGTCGCCCGGAGCCGGCGTTCGTTGGCGAGCGGCCCCATGGTCGTGCCCTCGGCCAGGCCGTCGCCGACGACGACCGCCTCCGCCGCTTTCACGAACTCGGCGGTGAAGTCGTCGACGAGGCTCTCGTGGACGAGGAACCGGCTCGGCGAGGTGCAGACCTGGCCGGCGTTGGCGAACTTGGCCTGGGCGGCGCGCCGGGCGGCACGGGCCGGGTCGGCGTCCGCGCACACGATGACGGGGGCGTGGCCGCCCAGCTCCATCAGAGACGGCTTCATGACCTCACCGGCGGCCGCGGCCAGCAGTTTGCCCACGGGCACCGACCCGGTGAACGCGACGAGACGGATGACCGGCGAGGCGATCAAGTGGGCCGACACCTCGACCGGTTCGCCGAAGACGAGGTTGAGGACCCCGGCCGGCAGGCCCGCGTCCACGAAGCAGCCCACCAGGGCGGCTGCCGTGGCCGGGGTCTCCTCGGACGCCTTGATGACGATGGAGCAACCCGCGGCGAGGGCCGAGGAGATCTTGCGCATCGGTCCGCCGGCCGGGAAGTTCCAGGGGACGAACGCGGCGACGGGGCCGATCGGTTCACGGCGTACGGACAGCACGGTGCCGGGGGCGGAGGGGATGATGCGGCCGTAGGCGCGGCGGGCGTCGTCGGCGTGCCAGCGCAGGGTGTCCGCGACGCGGTGGGCCTCTCCGGTGGCTTCGGCGAGGGGCTTGCCCTGTTCGAGGGTCATGATCCGGCCGACCTCGCCGGCCCGCTCGGTGAGCAGGTCGGCGGCGGTGTGCAGGATCGCGGTGCGGCGGGCGACGGGGGTGTCGCGCCAGGTCCTGAATCCCGCGGCCGCGGCGTCGAGGGCGCGGTCCAGGTCGGCGGTGGTGGCGAGGGGTACTTCTCCGATCACCTCTTCGGTGGCCGGGTTCACGATCGGGGCGGTACGGCCGGTGCCGCCTTGGCACCACTCGCCCGCTATGTGCATGCGGACGGCGGGAAAGCCGTGGTCGGTGGTCATGGGTGGGAGCCCTCTCAGGCCGGCGAACGAGACGAATGGGGCCCGCGGCGCGAAGGCCGGGGGTGTGGGGCAGCCGCGTGGGGTGTCCAGCGCGGGGGTGCGGAGTGCGCGGGGGTGCGGAGTGCGCGGGGGTGCGGAGTGCGGCGCGCGCGTCAGGACGCGGGGGCGTCCTGCTGGTCGCGGTTGGTGCGCAGCGCCCAGATGTGGTGCGGCGGGGTGGTCTCGTGGACGCGGGTCTCGTACGAGTCGTCGACCCGGTCCATGTCGGCGGCGTACTCGACGCGTCCGCCGCAGGGCGCGTGCACGAAGCGGAAGACGTTGGAGCCGACGGTGTGACGGCCGAGCCTGCGGGCCTCGCGCCAGCCCCGGTCGATCATGTGGTTGCCGCCCTCGATGACGTCGTCGAAGCCGGGGACCTCGTAGGCGATGTGGTTGACGCCCGCTTTGTCGGGACGGTGGCAGAGCAGCATGGTGTGCTGGTCGTCGTCGCCCGGTGCCTGCATGAAGACGCCCATGGGCTCGACGACGTCGGTCGGCCGGAAGCCGAGGCGGTCGACGTAGAACGCGACGGCCTCCTCGCGGCCCTCCTTGCGGATGTTGAGCGCGACATGGCACATGCGCAGCGGGCGTACGCGGGTGATGGCCTCCAGCGCCGTGTTCCAGCGGGTGACCGTGCCCAGCGCGTTGGCGGGCCGGGGGGTGACGTCGGCGGGCCGGGGCCGGGCCAGGGTGAGTCCGGCCCCGAAACCCGTCTCGTCCACCGTGTGGAACACGCCGGCGGCGTCCTGCCGGACCGGGCGGTCACGGCCGGCCGCGGCCACGAGGCGCTCCAGTTCGCGCGGGGTGTCGACGCCCCACACCACTTCGCGCAGGGTGGGCCCAGCCTCCACCGGTGGCGGGAACAGCGGGCCGGGTTCGGTGTCGAGGTGGAGTGTCTGGCCGGTGCGGGTCTCGAACACCGCTTGCTCGTCGGTCCGTTCCAGCAGGAAGAGCCCGAAGTCGTCGAAGAACCGGACGCATTGGCCGAGGTCGTCGATGCTGTAGGTGACCGATTCGATTCTCTGGATTCCCATGGGTTCCTCGTTTCGCGGGTCGCCTGGTGAGCGTAGGTTTCGGGCGGCAGCGACCTCAACGGTCCAGGCTCGACGGAATCTGCAATCGTTTCTTGCGGCTACGACCGGATGGCCGGAATGGGGTTCTGGGAGAACCACGCGGTGAGGAAGTCGAGGAATACGCTGACCTTGCGCGGGGTGCCCTGTCCGGGGCCGTAGATGGCGTACAAGGGGCGGTCAGGGACCGCCAGTTCGGGCAGCAGCACCTGGAGAGCTCCCGAGATGAGGTCGTCGTACGCCGACCGCTGGGGCAGCAGGGCGATCCCGCGGCCGTGCACGGCGGCCTTCTGCAGGGCGATGTAGGAGTTGGACGAGAAGGCGACGTTGCGGATCTTGTGCAGGGTGGAGGCGTGTCCGTGGCCGATGCGCCAGACCGGGTCGTTGACGTGCACGAGGCACTCGTGGGCGGCGATTCCGTTCGGCTCGGTGAGCGGGCCGTTGCGGTCGAGGTAGTCGTCGGCGGCGCACAGCACGAAGGGCAGCGACGCGATCTTCTTGAGGCGGACGCTGGAGTCCCGTAGATCCCGGGTGTGGAATGCCACGTCGAATCCGCTGTCGAGGAAATCGTAGGTCCGGTCCGACATGCCTCCCAGTTCGAAACGGACCTGGATTTTGGGGTGGGAGGCGGAAAAGGCCGCTATCGCGTCACCGAGATCCAGACTCCCGATCCATTTGGGGCAGATGATGCTGAGCGTGCCCTCGGCGCGGTCGTGCAGCTGGGCGATTCCGGCGTCCTCGGCCTCGATCTCCTCCAGGATGCGCGCGGCGAAGTCGGCGTACCGCTGCCCCGGCTCGGTGAGGCTGACGGAACGGGCCGTGCGGTTGACCAGCCGGACACCCACCTGCCGTTCCAGTTCGGCGACGTGGCGCGACACCAGGGAGCCGGAGGAGCCCAGCTTCTTGGCCGCGCCGCTGAAGCTGCCGACCTGCGCGACGGTGACGAAGCTGTGCATGAGGAGCAAGCGGTCCATGTTTCCCTCCGGAGGCCCACGGCTGCCAGGGGTGGGCCCCGGCGGCGTTGCCGGTTGTTCGGGTGTGCGGGCGGCGTCCGTCCCGGGGACGGACCTCGCGGCGGTGCGGGCCTGGGTCACGCCGGCCGGAATGTCCCCAGAGCTCCTCTGTCAGGACATCCCGGTGACGACGGACGGGTGGCTCAGGACGCGCCGAGGAAGGCTCCGCTCATCGGGTGGGCGGCTATGACGTGGGGCAGTACTGCGGCGCCTTGGTCAGGTTGTCCTTGGTGACCAAGAGAAGAGGAATGTTGGCAATCTTGTCAACCTTCGGTTTGGCCAGCAGGCCGACGGTGCTCTTCACCGCCGTCTCGCCGATGACCATCGCCGAGTTGGCCACGGTGGCGGAGAAGCGGCCCTCCTTCACGGCGGCCAGACCCTCGTCGGTGCCGTTGACGGTCACGATCTTCACGTCCTCGGCACCGGCCGCGTCGAACGCCTTCCGGACGGCGAAGGCCATCTCCTCGTTGGCGACGAAGGCGTAGTCCAGGTCGGGGTGAGCCTGGATCATGTTCTCGGCCACTTCCTGCGCCTTGACCGGGTTGAACATGCCGGGCTGGTTCGCGACCACCTTCGCGCCGGCCGGCAGTTCCTTGGTGAAGCCGTCCACGAGCAGGTCGGAGGCCGCGCCGGGTGCTCCCGCGACCACGCCGATCTTCACGTCCTTGCCGGCGGCGTCGGTCCGGATCCAGTCCGCGTCCAGGGAGCCCACCTTGCGGAGGTCGACGACGGCCGCGCCCAGGATGTCGGTCGAGTCGGTGGGGATCACGGAGGTCAGGTAGATCGGGATGCCGGAGGCCTTGGCCTTGGCTATGTCGCCCGCGAGCGCGTCGACGTTGACCGTCTGCACGATCAGCGCGCTCACCTTGCGGGAGATCATGTCCTCGATGTTGGACAGCTCGGTTCCGGAATTCTGGTGGGAATTGGCCGTGTAGACCTTGGCCCCCTCCGACTTCGCCGTCTGCTCGACGGCTTTCTGCAGACAGGTGTGGAACGCGGTGTCGGCGCCGTTGACGAACCCGAGGGTGACGGCGCCGGAACTCGCTCCGGCGGTAGTGGCGTTGTCGTCCTTGCCACAGCCGCTCAGCACCAGGGTGGTGCCGGCGACCGCGGCGAACAGCGCGCGGCGGGAGCGGGCGGAAAGTCTCATGGTGGATCGCCTTTCGTGACGGGCCGAGGGCAGGGCAAATCACCTGCGGAAAGCGGGAGAAGGAAAGGGACGTGCGTCTTTCTGCGTCAATGCCGCGCGGCGCGGGCCTTGTGGACCTCGTTGGCGACGGCCGCGACGAGCAGGACGCCGCCGACGGAGACCTGCTGGTAATTGCTGGAGACCTGAAGGAGGTTGAGCGCGTTGGCCACCACACCGAGCAGCACGACGCCGAGCGCGGTGCCGATCACGGTGCCGTGGCCGCCCGCCAGCGAGGTACCGCCGATGACGACCGCGGCCACGGCGGTCAGTTGAAGGGAGAGGCCGCCCGTACCGGGGCTGCTGGAGCCGAGCCGGGACAGCAGCATCAGGCCGGCCAGACCAGACAGGGCGCCCGTGACGGCGTACAGCGTGAGCTTGCGCGCGGTGACGTTGATGCCGCTGAGCCGGGCCACGTGTTCGTTGCCGCCGATGGCGTAGGCGTCACGGCCGAAGACGGTGAACCGCATGACCAGAGCCGTCGCGACAAGGACCAGGACGGCGAGAACGAGCAGATAGGGAATGCCGAGGATCTTGTCGTTGCCGAGCGAGAACATCCTGGTGCCGATGGAGACGCTGACGCTGTCGAGCACCAGGAGCGCGACGCCGTCGAGCAGGGTGGCGGTGGCCAGGGTGACGACGAACGGGGCCACGTTGGTGAACGTCACGACGAGCCCGTTGACCAGGCCGATCACCGTCGCGAGCAGGATCGAGGCGACCACGGTGAAGACGGTGGAATGACCGTGCGACAGCAACTGCGCCCCGAGGGCGGTGGTGACGGAGACATTGCTGCCCATGGAGAAGTCCATGCCGCCCGCGGTCATCAGCAGGGTGAGACCGGCGGCGATGACAGCGGTGACGCTCACCTGCCGCAGGATGTTGATCACGTTCGTGTCGGTGGCGAAGGCGTCGGTCCGCAGCGCTGTGGCGACCACGACGACGACGAGAACGGCTGTCAGGCCGGTGTGCGGAGCGCGGCGCAGTGCGCCGAGCCGGTTCCCCGGCCGCCTCCGGTCGTGCGGCCCGCCGACCCCCGGGGCATCGGGAAGTGTCTTGACGCTCACTGGGGTTGACCTCCGAGTGCGGTGGCGACGAGCTCGTCGCGGGTGATGGCGGTGATGTCGTGTTCGGCGACCGTGCGGCCCGCGCTGACGACGATCACCCGGTCGGCGAGCCGCATGACCTCCTCGGCGGACGAGGACGCGAGCAGCACGGCCACGCCGCGCGCCGCGAGGTCGTCGACCAGGGTGTGGATGTCGGCCATGGCCGCGATGTCCACACCGTTCGTGGGGTCTTCGAGGAAGCAGGCGACCGGCTCGGTCTGCAGCCACTTGGCCAGCAGCACCTTCTGCTGGTTGCCGCCGGACAAGGCGCTGACCGGCGGATTGCCGGCGAGGGAGACCACTCCGTAGCTCCGCCTCAACGGCTGTGCCCGGCGGGCGAGTTCGGTACGGCGGTGCAGGCGCCGACGGGCGAGGCGGTCACCGGCGAGCATCAGGTTCTCTTCCAGGGACATCCCCGGGACCAGGCCGAGCGCCCGTCGGTCCCCCGTGACGCAGCGCAGACCGACGGAGAGCGAGGCGCGCACCCGGCCGAACGGCACCGGGGCGCCGTCGACGAGGAGTTCGCCGGCGTCGGGGCGGCGACGACCGGAGAGCAGGTCGAAGAGACGGGACTGCGCGTCGCCGGCCGGTCCGAGGACCGCGACGATCTCCCCCTTGCGCACCTCCACGTCGAGGTCCCGGACGGCCCGGCCGTCGCTCAGACCGCGCACCGCGAGGCCGATCTCGTCCTTGGGGGCGGGGCGTTCGGACCTCCGCGAGACGACGTCCCGGCCGACCATGCCGCGCACCAGCGAGGCCGGGTCGAGATCGGCGACCGGCGCGCTGCGCACCACGGCTCCGTCCCGCAGCACGGTGAGACGGTCCGCGACGGCCATCACCTCGTCGATGTAGTGCGAGATGTAGACGACGGCGACGCCCTCGTCGCGCAGGGTGCGCACCAGGTCCCTGATCTGCTGGGCGGCCTCGGCGCTCAGACAGGCGGTCGGCTCGTCGAGCATCAGGATCCGGCCGCCGCGCCGTACTTCTCGCGCCACCTCCACCATGGTCTGCTCGGCGACGGTCAGCGAACCCGCGGTCCGCTCCACGTCGATGTCGATGCCGAGCCCCGAAAGGGCGCGCCTCGCCTCGGACTTGAGCGTCGTCCAGCGCACGGCGCCGTGCCGGGTGGGCAGGTCGCCCAGCATGACGTTCTCGGCGACGGTCAGTCCCATCGCGAGTTCGCGGCGCTGGGGAACCGAGGCGATGCCGAGCCGTCGGGCCCTGCGCACGGTCAGCCCGTGCTGGACCTGCCCCCCGACCTCGATGGTGCCGCCGTCCGCCTGGTGCACCCCGGAGAGGATCTGCACCAGCGTCGACTTTCCGGCACCGTTCATGCCCATCAGGGCGTGGACCTCCCCGGGGTACAGGTCGAGGTCCACGTTCGTGAGCGCGGCCGCCCCGCCGAAGGTCTTGGTGACACCGCGGACGCGCAGCACGGCATCGTGCGGGGTTCCGGCGCCGTCGCCCGCCGGCGTCGGAATGCTGGGGGTCACGGCGGCGCCTCCTTGCCTGTCCCGGTCCGTGAGAGCGGTCACGGCCGGGGTCCGTCGGTGTCGTGGCCGACACGTCCGTAGCCGCGGATGTCGGGGAAGGGGGGTTCGCGGTCGGCCTGGAGGTCCACCTGGAAGGTGTTCAGGCACATCCCGAGCATGGTGAAGTTGCCGAGCGCTCCGATGGTGTCCACCAGGCCCTTCGAGCCGAAGTGGCCGAGCGCTCGGGCGAAGGTCCCGTCGGAGACGAAGTGCTCCTCGAGGATCTCCCGGCAGAACTGGTAGAAGGCCTGGTCCGCCGCGTCCTCGAAGACGGCCTCGCGCTTCTCGGCGACGGCCTCGACGGCGGCCTGCGGGATCCCGGCCTCGATCGCCTGGTGCACATGCGCGTTCCAGGAGTACTGGGCGTCCCAGTTCCGGGCGGCCATGAGCAGGGTGAGTTCGCGCAGGTGCTTGGGCAGACTGCAGTCGAACCGGGCGAAGGCGCCGAGGGATTCGGCGCGCTCGCACATCTCCGGGCTGTGCAGCCAGACCCGGAAGGGGCCACGGACGGCGCCGCGCCGGCCGGCGATGCGGGCGGCCAGTTCCTGCTGGCGCGGATCCATGTCCTCATCGGTCAGAACGGGGAGCCTCATGTGGCTGATACCTGCCTTTTCTTTCCGGCGTGTTTCAGGCACGTACGGGGAAGCCGTGCGATGCCAGCCGACGGTACAGCCGGGTGCGGGAAGCTCACCCTTCTCGGAGTGCAAGGTAAAACTGCACGCCGGAGGGCACCCATTCACGGGGACGCGACCTAACGTCGGTCGACGCAACAGCGTTGACGGGAGAGGAACTCCGGATGGCCACGATCATCAAAGCCGCGTCCGTGCCCCTGCTGGACCGGGGCGGTGCCGTCGTGACGACACCGCTCGTCACGACACGGTCCGCGGGCGGGGAGAACCGGATCACGAGCGGGATGAGCGTGTATCCGGTCGGCTCCGGCGCGCCTTTGCATGCGCACAACTGCGACGAGCACGTGACGATCCTCGAGGGCGAGGCGGAGGTGGTCGTCGACGGCGAGGTGACGAAACTGGAGCGCTTCGACACCACCTACGTCCCCTCCCCCGTCCCCCATCTCTTCAGGAACATCGGCGACGGCCCGCTGCGCATCCTCTGGGTCTACTCCTCGGGCCATGTGACCCGGACGTTCACCGAGACCGGCAGGACGGTCGAACACCTCTCGGACGAGGACCAGATGGGCTGAGCGCTCCCCGCACAGGGCGGCGGCCTGCGCGTGGGGCGCGTCTCGTACGGTGATCATCGGCGTCCGGGGCATCGTGTCCGCGCGCGCCGGTCACCCCGCTCGGGAGGAATCGCGTGCGGGGCCGTTCGATCCCCTCGTGAAAGGCCTCATCCTGTGCCCGTCGACGCCCCGCGCGACCGTGTCCGTACGGTGGCGATCGGTGCCGCCCGTTCGCGGCCGTGCACCCTCGTCGTCTGCCGAGGCTGCTGCTGCGGCGATCCTCGGAAGTTCCCGGACAGCGATCACGCCTGGCAGCTGGAGCGGTTGCGGGCCGGCGCCGAGGCGTCCGGGGGACGCTTCGCCGTACGGACGACGGATTGCCTCGGGCCCTGCGACCAGGCGAACGTGATCGTGGTGCAGCCGTCGGGCGAGGGCCGGCGCGGCGGCGGCCGGCCGACCTGGATCGGTTTCGCCATGGACGACGACTGCACGGACGAGCTGCTGGCGTGGGCCGCCGCCGGGGGGCCGGGCGTCGCCGCGCCACCGGCCGCGCTGGAGCTCCAGTTCGTGCGTCCGCCCCGCGAGGCCCGGGCCCGCGGGCGGCGTTGAGGTCGCGGACGGCGGCTTCCCCTTCGGCGAGGACACCCCCGGCCCCGCGCGAAACGAAGACGGTCCCGCCCCCATGAGGGCGGGACCGTCTTCAGGAGCGGGTCCGCACGTGGCTACCGGGCCGGTGCTCCTTGGGAGGGCGCCGGTGCGAGGCCGGTGGGCCGGGTGGTGAAGACACCCCGGCCCTGCGTCCGGCTGCGCAACCGGGTCGCGTAGCCGAAGAGTTCGACCAGCGGCACGGTGGCGGTGATCACCGTCGTACCCACCCGGGTGAGCGAGCCCGAGACCCGGCCGCGCCGGGCCGCGAGGTCGCCGAGCACCCCGCCGACCGCGTCCTCGGGCACGGTGACGGTGACCTCGACCACCGGTTCCAGCAGGAGCATGGCACTGGTGCGCAGCGCCTCACGGAGCCCGAACCGGCCGGCCGTGCGGAACGCCATCTCCGAGGAGTCCTTGGCATGGGTCGCCCCATCGGTGAGGGTGACGCTCACCCCGGTCACCGGATGACCGCCGAGGGGACCCTCGGCGAGCGCGTCCCTGCAGCCGGCCTCCACGGCACGGACGTACTCCTGCGGTACCCGGCCGCCGACGACCGTCGAACGGAACACGAAGCCCGCCGGACTCCCGTCGGTGTCGCCCGAGTCGGACCCCAGTGGCTGCACGTCGAGGACCACATGGGCGAACTGCCCGGCACCGCCGTCCTGTTTGACATGCCGGTACACCAGACCCGACACCCCGCGGGCCACCGTCTCGCGGTAGGCCACCCTCGGCCGCCCGACGGCGACGTCGAGCCCGTGGGCGCGCCGGATCTTCTCCACCGCCACCTCCAGATGCAGTTCTCCCATGCCCGACAGCAGCGTCTGCCCGGTCTCGGGGTCGGTGCGGACGACCAGCGAGGGGTCCTCCTCGACCAGACGCGTCAGGGCCGACACCAAGCGGTCGGTCTCGGTGCTCCTGCGCGCCTCGACCGCCACGGACACCACCGGATCGGCGACGGCCGGCGGTTCGAGGAGCAACGGTGCCGCGGGGGCGCACAGAGTCGCCCCGGCCCGGGCGGACTTCGGCCCGATCACGGCGACGATGTCACCGGCCACCGCGCGCTCCAGCTCCGCGTGGCGGTCGGCGCGGACCCGCAGGATCCGCGCGATCCGCTCGGTGCGTCCCGTGCCCACGTCCACCACCGCCTGTCCTTTCTCCACCGTGCCCGCGTAGACCCGCACGTACGTCATCCGTCCGGTGGCGGTGGCGTTCACCTTGAACACCAGCCCGGCGAACGGCGCCGCCGGGTCCGCCGCCCGTTCCTGTTCCGCGCCGCCGTGCGTGCCGCGCACGGCGGGCACGTCGAGCGGCGAGGGCAGATAGGCCACCACGGCCTCCAGCAGCGGTTCGACGCCACGGTTGCGGTAGGCCGAGCCGCACAGCACCACCACTCCCTCGCCGGTACGGGTCAGGTCGCGCAGCGCTGCCGCGAGTGTCGCCGCGGAGACCGTGGAGCGGGCGCAGAACTCCTCCAGAGCCACCGGGTGGAGTTCCGCCACCGCTTCCTCCAACAGCCGGCGACGCCGTCGGGCCTCCTCCAGCAGCCCCTGCGGCACCGGGCCCTCCTCGGCCGACTCGGCACCGTCGGCCCACACCAGGGCGCGCATCCGCAGCAGGTCGACCACCCCTGTGAAGGCGTCCTCCGTGCCGATCGGCAACTGGACGACCAGCGGCGCCGGATGCAGCCGTTCCCGGATCGACGCGACCGCGCTGTCGAGGTCGGCACCGGCACGGTCCATCTTGTTCAC
This sequence comes from Streptomyces sp. NPDC060027, assembly GCF_042737005.1. Lineage (NCBI taxonomy): Bacteria > Bacillati > Actinomycetota > Actinomycetes > Kitasatosporales > Streptomycetaceae > Streptomyces > Streptomyces sp. NPDC060027. The sequence goes on along the minus strand of NZ_JBHWVI010000049.1, from coordinate 19,724 downwards.
GAAGGCGATCCGCGGAACGCCGTGCCGGTCGGCCCGCCGCCACACCGACTCGCTCTGCGGCTCGACGCCCGCCACGGCGTCGAACACCGCGACGGCGCCGTCGAGAACACGGAGCGAGCGTTCCACCTCGTCGGAGAAGTCGACGTGGCCCGGGGTGTCGATCAGGTTGATCCGGTGGCCGTCCCAGGCACAGCTGACGGCCGCCGCGAAGATGGTGATGCCGCGGTCGCGCTCCTGGGAGTCGAAGTCGGTGACGGTGGTGCCGTCATGGACCTCGCCCCGTTTGTGGGTGGTCCCGGTGAGGTAGAGGATCCGTTCGGTGACGGTGGTCTTCCCGGCGTCGACGTGGGCGAGGATGCCCAGGTTGCGGACGGCGGCGAGGGAGTCGGTGAGGTGGAGGTGCAGGTCGGTACGCACGGCCCAGGGCCTTTCGGACGATCCGGAAACGGGTCGGCGCGATTCCCGGACGACACGCCTGTGATCAGGCGGTGGAGGACCTCCGGCAGGCAGGGTGCGCGGCGGCCGGGCGTGCCGGTCGCCACCGTGCGGGGCGGGAGGTCAGAAGGTCGTCGCGGGCATCCGGTTCCGGCCGCGCAGCCGGTACCGGGCCCGCGGAGACACGAGGATCACCTCGTACTGTGACCGGGGAACGACGGCAGCGATGCGGTAACGCACGGCCCGGCTCCCCTCGTTCGTCACGACACACGCGGCGCCGAAGGGGCGGCGTGTGATTCCGTGGCGAGTGTAGGGAACCGGGCGCGGGCCGCGCACCGGGTTTTCCGGGGGTCGCTCGGGCCGCCGGTCGATCCGTCAGGTGCGGCTCCAGTGCTGGTTCGTTCCCCCGTTGCACGACCACAGGACGATCGGTGTGCCGTTCGCCGTGCCGTTGCCCGACGCGTCGAGGCACAGACCGGAGACCCTGTTGGTGACGGTGCCGGCCGCGTTGACGGTCCATTTCTGGTTGGTGCCGCCATTGCAGTCCCACAGGACGACCCGGGTGCCGTTGGCGGTCCCGCTGTCGTAGGCGTCCAGGCACTTGTTGCCGTAGACGACGAGTTCGCCGCGCGAGGTGGCGGTGAACGTCTGGTTCTGGCCTCCGCCGCAGTCCCAGAGTTCGGCCTGGGTGTTGTTGGCGATGGCGCTCTTGAAGAAGTCGAGGCAGCGTCCGGAGCCGGTGCCGACGATCGCGGTGCCGTCGGTTCCGGGGAGGGCGTGGACCGCGACGGCGTCGACGTCGGGCGCGGTGCCCGAAGCGGCCGCGAAGGTCAGTGTGTTGGAGCCCTTGGCCAGCGAGGCGAGGACGGAGACGGTGCGGTACGTGCTCGACGACCCGGTGGGCGGGAAGGCGAGGGTCTGCGCGTACTGGTCGTTGACCCGGAGGGTCGCCCTGCGCGCCGTGGAGCCGCCGTTGGCGTAGCTGATGTCGACGAGCTTCGTGCCGGCGGCGGCCGCGCTGACGCCGGTGAAGGTGGGTGTGGTGGCGGAGGTGGTGTCCTCGTACGTCGTCCCGGAGCCCTCGGTGCCGCCGACGGTGAGCAGGACGGCCTCCCCCGCGGGTACGCCGGTGGTGTAACTCGTCGCGTAGGAACCTGCGTCGGAAGCCGACCACACGTTGCGGACCGTGGCGGAGGCCGTGGTCAGGCCCATGTCCGCCCAGCGGGCGGTGATGTTCGCGGCGGCGGACGTGCGGTTCAGCAGCAGGACCGCGCGCTTGCCGGTGCCGGAGAGGACCTTGCTGTAGACCTGAAGGCCCGTCGTGTCCTCGGCGACCTTGACGCCCTGGAGACCGCGCGGGTCCTGGTCGATGGCGATGACCTCGGAATCGGTGAGGACCGACGCGGTCGACGCGCTCATGGTGGCCAGGTTGTTGCCCGCGAGCAGGGGCGCGCCGGAGATGGCCCACAGTCCCATGTGGGTGCGGTTCTGGGCGGCGCTCAGACCCGTCATGCCGACGGTCATCATGTCGGGGTCGTTGTAGAAGCCGGTGTGCTGGGCGGCGGGATGCAGCGACTTGTCGAAGTTCGCGAGGACGCCGGCCATCGAGGGGTTGTCGGGCCAGTAGACGATGTCGGTGCTGGTGCGCCACAGGTCACCGGTGCCGGAGGCCCAGTTCCACGGATTGCCCGTGCCCCATTCGCACAGCGAGAGGACGAGCCGGCGTCCGGTGACCGCGGTGGCGGCGGCGTTCGCGTCGCGGATCGCCTTGTACGTCGTCTCCTGGTCGAGGCCCTCGGCGTCCCCGCCGCACCAGTCGACCTTGACGAAGTCGAAGCCCCAGTTCTGGAAGGTCTGGAGGTCCTGCTGGTTGTGGCCCTCCAGGCCGGTGCCGGGGGTGGCCGGCGTGGTGGAGGGCGTCGGGTAGTAGTAGCCGCAGCCGTTCTTCCCCGCGTCGGTGTAGATGCCGGCCTTGAGTCCCTTGCCGTGGATGTAGTCGGCGATGGCCTTCATGCCGCCCGGCCACTGGGCGGTGTCGACGCTGATGTTGCCGCCGCTGTCGCGGGCGCCCTGCCACCAGCCCTCGTCGATGTTGACGTACGTGTATCCGGCGGCGGCCATGCCGGAGGAGACGAGGGCGTCCGCCTGGGCCTTGATGGTGGCGTGGTCGATGTCGCTGGCGAAGCTGTTCCAGGACGCCCAGCCCATCGGAGCCGGGGTGACCCCGATCTGGCTGGTGGCGACCGCGGCCGGTTCGGCCCCGAGCGGCGCGGCCGAACGGCCGAGTCCGGTCAGTCCGGCGAGGGCGAGCAGCAGGACGGCGCAGTGGACGCCCGCGCGTCTGAGGAGGTGCACGAGAAATGACGTGTTCGAAATCGGGGACATTCGGCTCTCCCTTGGAGGGTGTGTTCGCAGACTCGAACAAAAGTCAACGCGACTCGCCATATGGCAGCGCCTCGGCCGGGCCACGTCAAGTCCCCTGCCACAAAGGGCCGTTCACTGTCGGACGGCCCTCGACCGACGCGAACACGTCCGTGACGTGATGCGCGGCCCGCCCATCACGTCACGGAGGGACACGGAGGGATGAGGGAGGGGAAGGACGAACGGGACGCGGAGCGGCGGCCGTACGCCGACGAGCGCGCCCTCGCGATACCTTCGCCCTGTCAGAGCCCCTGGGGCCACCAGCAGGTCTTCACCATCGGGATGGACATGCGCGAGGAAGCAATCGTCGAGGCAGCCGCCGGAGTTCATCTGGTGCACGGCAGCAACACGAACTGGGTGGTGCTGACCGAGGGCGACTCCGTCACCCTGATCGACACGGGGTATCCCGGCGACCGCCAAGAGCTCCTGGCGTCACTGAAGGCTCTCGGCCACGCGCCCGAGGCCGTGAGCGCCGTGCTCATCACGCACGCGCACAACGACCACCTCGGCTCCGCCGAGTTCCTGAACAGCACCTACGGCACCCCGGTCCAGCTGCACACGGCCGAAGTGCCGCACGCGCGCCGCGAGTTCCTCCACCAGGTGAGCGTCGGACAGGTGATGCGACAGGCGTGGCGTCCCGGCGTGCTGCCCTGGGCGGTGCACGCCATCCGCTCCGGCGGCACGGCGGACGTGCGCATGACGAAGCCCGAGGCCTTCCCGCACGAGGGCCCGCTCGACCTGCCCGGCCGGCCGGTCCCGGTGCACACTCCCGGCCACACGCCGGGCCACTGCGTCTACCACCTGCCGGACGCCGGGGTGCTCATCTCCGGTGACGCCCTGGTGAGCGGCCACCCCACGTCACGGATTCAGGGTCCGCAGCTGCTGCCCGAGATGTTCGACACCGAGCGCGCCGGGGCACTTGCCTCGCTCGACCGCATCGAGTCCCTCGCCGCCGATGTGCTGCTGCCCGGGCACGGACCCGTGCACCGCGCCCCGGTGCGCGAGGCGGCTCAGCGCGCCCGGGAGCTGGCCGGCTGACGAGGTCCGGCCGAACCGCCGGCGGACCGGGTCCCGGGCACGGGCACGGTCCCCCGGCGGGACACGTTGCCGCTTGACGCATGGGGCATATGGGCGCAAAGTTGTACAGATACGTCGTAAACATACGTCGTTGCCTGCCTCTCCCACTCAGGAGCGACGCCATGGCGCCACGCAAACCGAGTCGTGCGGAGTCTTCGGGGTCCGGGTCCACTTCGGCCGGGGTCCCGGACGCACAGACCGTCCGGCCCGCCTCCGGGCACCGGCACCTGGTCTGCCGTGCCGATGCGGCGCTCGCCTCCCTACCGCCGCCCGCGCGCACACGAAGGAGCCGGGCCTATGAGTGCCCCTTCAACCATTCTCGTCACGGGCGGCGCAGGATTCATCGGCAGTCACGCCTGTGTCGAACTCCTCGACCACGGCTACGAGTTGATCGTGGTCGACGACTACTCCAACAGCAGTCCGCAGGTCTTCGCCCGCGTGGATCGCATCGCGGGCCGTTTCCTCGGCACCGTCTATGAGCTGGACATCCGTGATCGACGCGCCCTCTCGGCCGTCTTCGACCGACACTCAGTGGACGCCGTCGTGCACTTCGCCGCGCACAAGGCCGTGGGCACGTCGACACGGATGCCCATCGAGTACTACGACGTCAACGTCGGCGGAACGACCGCGCTGCTGAACACGATGCACGAGCACGGGGTGCACCAGCTCGTCTTTTCCTCCTCCTGCTCCGTCTACGGCGACGCCGGTCACGGTCGGCTCGACGAGTCCACCCCGGCCCGCCCCACCAATCCGTACGCGGCCTCCAAGCTCGCCTGCGAACAGATCCTCGCCGACGTCTGCCGGCGCCGCCCCGAGTACACCGTGCTGTGTCTGCGGTACTTCAACCCGGCGGGCGCCCACCCCAGCGGGCTGCTCGGCGAGGACCCCCGCGGCTCACCGGACAACCTGCTGCCGAACGTGGCCCAGGTGGCCGTCGGGCGACGGGAACGCCTGCGCGTCTTCGGCGACGACTACCCGACACCGGACGGGACCGCGATCCGCGACTACCTGCACGTCATGGACACCGTCGAGGCCCATCGCGTCGCCCTCGACCACCTCGCCGACGAGCGGGGCATGCGGGTGTACAACCTCGGCATAGGCACAGGAAGCTCGGTCCTCGACGTGATCGCCGCCTTCTCCAGGGAGTGCGGCAGACCCATTCCCTACGAGATGGTCCCGCGCCGCCCCGGCGACGTGGCCGAACTCGTGGCGGACGCCACCGCCGTGGCGCGTGCCTGGGGCTGGCACCCCTCCCGGGACCTGTCCGACATGTGCCGGGACGCGTGGCGGTTCCAGCAGCTCAATCCCCATGGTTACGCCGGCTCCGCCCGGCGCCCGAACGGCGCAGGCTCCGCCCGGCGCCCGAACACCAAGGGCTGACGGCCCGCCCGGACTCCCCGAACGCCAAGGACGGCCGGCCCGCATGGACTGACGGCCCGCGTCGCCGACTACCCGGCAGGACGACGCGTCGCGGTGCGCGCGGGGCGGACGGCGTGGGATGTGCGAGGGGCGGGGGCCTGGCCGGTGGTTTCGATGTCATCAGCGACCCGGCTGCGGTTCCGACAGCACGAACGCGGTCTCCACCAGCGCGATATGGCTGAACGCCTGCGGTGCGTTGCCCAGTTGACGGCCGGTGTCGGGGTCCCACTGCTCCGAGAGCAGACCGATGTCGTTGCGGATCGCCAGAACCCGCTCGAAGGCTTCCCGGGCCGCCTTCCTCTGTCCGGTGGCGGCGAGCGCGTCGGCATACCAGAGGGAACACGCCACGAACGCGCCCTCACTGCCGTGCATGCCGTCCACGCTGTGCACGCCCTGGCCGTTGTACGCGTACCGCCGCACGAACCCGCCATGGGTCAGCTCCCGCATCGCCTGTACGGTACCGCGCACCCTGCCGTCTCCGGCGGGCAGGAAACCCAGCCGGGGAATGAGCAGCGACGAGGCGTCCAGCGCCGACGAACCGTAGGACTGGACGAAGGACCGCCGCCCCGCGTCCCAGCCTTCCCGGCACACCTGCCGGTGCACCTCGTCCCTCATGGCCCGCCACACGTCCGAGGACCCGTTCCTGCCGAGCAGCTCACCCATCCGCAGCGCGCGGTCCGCCGCCACCCACGCCATGACCTTGGAATGGACGAACTGGCGTGCCGGTCCCCGCACTTGCCACAAACCCTGGTCGGGCTCACGCCAGTGGCGGCGGAGGTGGCCCATCATGGCTTCCACCAGACTCCACACATGGCTCGGCATGGGGATCCCCGCTCGCAGTGACAGCAGGAGGGTGTCGAGAACCTCGCCGTACACATCCAGCTGGAACTGGCTCACCGCGGAGTTTCCGAAGCGGACCGGCCGCGACCCCTCGTAACCGGGCAGCCACGGCGCCTCCGTCTCCGGGAGCAGTCGCTGTCCGCCGACGCCGTACACGGTCTGCAGATCGGCGGGTTCCCCCGCGATGGCCCGTACCAGCCAGCCCAGCCATGCCGTCGCCTCGTCCCGGTAGCCGCAGCGGAGCAGACAGGACAGCGTCAGGGTGGAATCACGCAACCAGCAGAAGCGATGGTCCCAGTTGCGTTCGCCCCCGATACAGCCGGGCAGTGAGGTGGTCGGGGCGGCGACGATGCCTCCGGTGGGCGCGTAGGTCAGGGCCTTCAGGGTGATCAGCGACCGCACCACGGCATCCCGCCACGGCCCCTCGTAGCGGCACTGACCGGTCCAGCGCAGCCAGAAGTCAGTGGCTTCCTTGAGTACCGTCTCCGCCGGCACGGACAACGGAGCGGGCGGCTCGGGCGCGTACGACGGCGCCCACACGAACGTCAGGGTCGTCCTCCGCCCGGCCCGGACGGTGAAGTCGTGGACGGTGGAATCCTCACCGTCGAGCTCTCGCACCAGGCCCTCGGTGTTCAGCCAGACGGCGTCCGGCCCGGCGACCGCGACGGTGCAGTTCTCGCCGACCTGGATCCACGGCACGATCCTGCCCTGGTGGAAGCGCAGCCGCAGTTCGCTGCGCATGGTCACGGCACCCCGGAGTCCGTCCACCACGCGCACGATGCAGGGCAGTTGAGTGCGCGGCGGCATGACGTCGGTGACCCGCACGGCGCCCGTAGGGGTCTCCCACACGGACTCCAGGACGAGTGTGTCCGGCCGGTAGGAACGGCGTGCACAGGGAGCGCGTGCCATGCCCGAGAGGGGCGCGATCCGCCAGAAGCCGTTGTCGTCCGTGCCCAGCATCGCGGCCAGACAGGCCGGCGAGTCGAACCGGGGCAGGCACAGCCAGTCGATGGACCCGTTCCTGCCGACCATGGCAGCGGTTTCCAGGTCGCTGATGAGGGCGTAGTCCTCGATGGGTGCGTTCATGATCGGAGCTACGCCGTCGTGTACGTCGCCGCCTCTCCAGCATACGGCCGCGGCGCTGGAATGCGCATGACGGCCAGGCCCTTCGCGGTCTGGGCCCGGACTCCGGCCGTGGCGGAACGTGGTGCGTACGAAGCCGCTGAAGGCCGAGGAAGCCGGGGTTCACAAGCAGCGGGCGCAACGGACCGCCGCGGGTCCTTCCACGAGTGGTCCGCGGGCGCCGACTTCCGGCGGACCGTCGGCAGACGCGTTGCCCGGCCCAGCGTGCCGTCGGCTCAGGTGACCGGGCGGTCGCCCGTCACGCCGCCGGACTCCCGGCTCTCGACCGGGCCAGTTCCTCGCAGACCCGGTCGACCGCGCTGTTGGTGAGGTCGAGGTGCAGGGGGAGGGACAGCAGTTGGGGAAAGAGCGCGTCGGCCCCCGGCAGACCGCCGGGCGGAGTCGTCGTGGTGCTCCGGAAATACGGCATGTGGTGCAGCGGGATGAAGTGGACGGAGGTGCCGATCCGCTGATCGGCGAGCAGCTCGACCAGCTCGTCCCGGCCCCTCCCGTACTCGTCCGACACCCGCACCACGTACAGGTGGCGGGCGTGTCGCCCGGGGGTGGTGACGTCCAGCGGCTCGATACCGGGGACGGGCTCCAGCGCTTCCGCGTAGCGCCGCGCGAGGGCGTGGCGGCGCCGCTGCCAGTCGTCGAGGTGGCGGAGCTGGGCGCGTCCCACGGCGGCCTGGACATCCGTCATGTTGGCCTTCAGACCCGCTCCCTCGACGGTGTACCGCCAGCTGCCGCCCGGCATGTTCCGTCGCCAGGGGTCGGCGGACATCCCGTGGAGCCTCGCGCGCCGGATCCGCTCGGCGAACGAGGGGTCGTCGGTGGTGACCATGCCACCGTCGCCGATGGGGAGGTTCTTGGTGGCGTGGAAGCTGAAGCAGGTCCCGCGCGACAGACTTCCCACGGACCGCTCGCCCACCGATGCGCCCAGGGCGTGGGCGGCGTCCTCGATCACGTGTGTCAGCGGGAGCTGCGCGGCCTCGGCCAGTTCGGCGACCGGCGCCGGGGCACCCGCGTAGTGCAGGGCCATCATCGCGTGCGGACGTCCGCAGGCTCTCGCCGCGCGGGCGACGGTGTCCGGGTCCGGCATCGCGGTGCGCGGGTCGACGTCGACCAGCACCGGCTGGAGTCCCGCGTGCAGGACGGCGTGCGCCGCGCCGCAGAACGTCACGGCCGGGAGCAGCACCTTCCCGCCGGACGGCAGTCCGAGAGCGCGCAGGGACAGTTCGAGCGCCGCCGTGCAGGAGCTGACGGCGACGGCGTGCTCCGCGTCGACGTGCTCCGCGAACTCCTGCTCGAAGCGCTCGGTCTCGTAGCCGGTGGTCACCGAACCCGAGGCGAGCACACGTTGTGCCGCGCTCCGGGCTTCCGGGCTGATGCGGGTCACGGCGAAGGGGACGTCCGGTTCCGTCGCGCGCGGCGGCGGACCGGCGCCGAGGCGTGACACGCCGTTCCGGGCAGGCCCGGCAGGCTCCCCCGGCTGATTGCGAGGCCGCATGTGATCGACTGTCATGCCGTGCTTCCCGGTACCGACTTTGTCAGGGAAAATGTCGACGTCACACTCACACGAATTGCGTATATTTACGACATATACGTACACCTTGCCCCCGTAGGTGCATAGAGTCAACACGAGCAGGATGTGAAGTGCGCGGGCCGTCTGGAGGCAGGTCATGGCCAAGGAGCGGGCGCGAGACAAGGACAGCGAGGCCACCGCGAGACCGGCGCGGCGCGCCAGCGACCGGGGTCACTACGGCCGGCTGAGCCGGGAGCGTGTGCTCGCCGCCGCCCTCGACCTGGTGGACCAGGAGGGCCTTTCCGCGCTGAGCATGCGCAGGCTCGGCGCCCGGCTCGGCGTCGAGGCCATGGCGCTCTACCGGTACGCGGAGGGCAAGGACGCCCTGCTGGACGGACTGGTCGAGGCCCTCCACCTCGAACTGGAGGAGCGCCTGGCCGCCGGTCACGGACCGGATCCCGGATCCGCGGAGTCCGAGTCGGCCGCGTGGCGCGCGGAACTCCATCGGATCGCGCGTGCGATGTACGAGGTAGGCATCGCCCATCCTCAGGTCGTGCCACTGCTGTCCACCCGCATGCTCGCGGTCCCCCTGGCCCGGCGGCCGCTCACCGTGCTCAAGGGACACGAGCGGGTGCTCGCCCTCCTCGAGGACGCGGGTCTGGACCGTGCCCGCTCCGCGGCGGTCTTCCGCGCGTTCACCGGCTGGGTGCTCGGCTATGTGTCCGTGGAACTGCGCGCCATGGTGGACAACCCCGAGGAGGCGGACCCCGCCTTCCGTCTGGGGCTGCACCGGATGCCGGCCCAGGAACTGCCCAGGCTCCGCGAGTTCGCCGCGACCCTCGCCGACCGGGGCGGGCCGGACGGCCTGGCCGCCGGGCTGGACGCCCTGCTGGACCGCTTCACACAGCCCTAGGAGGCGGCGCCGGGCCCCCGGGGCACCGGCATGCCCGCGGAGCGGCGGTGGAGCCCGCACGGAGGGCCGCCCGTGCCGAACGCCCGCACGCGCCGCATGCACCCAGGAGATGCACCCCGCCACCGCCCGTGCCTACGATCAACGCAGCCCCGGAACCCGGCGAACGGTCCTGTGCCGTCCGACGTAGGGAGGCGGTTCGGCTTGCTGCGGGCACATCGCCTCACAGGCGTGTACGCCCTGCTGGTGTCGGTCGTCACTGTCGTCTACATGACCGTTCCGGCAACCCGGCCACCCCTGTGGGCACTCATCGGACTCGGCGGCGTCGCGGCCGTAGTCACGGGAATCCGCGTCCACCGCCCCGCTCACCGGTGGCCCTGGTGGCTGCTGGCGGCGGGGCTGCTGGCCTTCGCCGCGGGCGACACGTCCTACAACGTGATGGAGGCGTACTTCGACTTCTCCAACCCGTTCCCGTCCCCCGCGGACGCCTGCTACCTCGCGGTGTATCCGCTCTTCGCCGCCGGGCTGTACGGCCTCGTGCGGTACCGCTGGCCGGGACATGACCTGCCGAGCCTGCTCGACGCGCTGATCTTCGCCCTGGCTCTCGCACTGCCGGTCTGGGTCTTCCTGGTGCAGCCGCTGGCGCATGTGGAGGGCATGACGTGGCAGCAGCGCGCGATCAGCATCTCCTACCCGCTGGGTGACGTGCTCGTGCTGGCGATGCTGGCCCGCCTGCTGGCGTCGAGCCCCGGCTCCGGCCGCAATCGCTCCCTGCAACTCCTCGTGGTGGGAACCACGACGCTGCTCGTCTTCGACATCGCGTACGGAATTCTCCAGCTCAACACGCTGTGGCAGACCGGGACCGCGCTCGACGCCGGCTGGATCGTCTTCTACACGGCCTGGGGGCTCGCCGGACTGCACCCCTCGATGGTGGAACTGACGCGGCCCGTGGAGCGGCAGGAGTCCCTGCGGCCCACCCGGCGCCGGCTGCTGATGCTCGCCGCGGCCACCCTCGTTGCGCCCGGCATTCTGCTGTACGAGGGGCGGAACGGGAGCACGGAGAACGCCGCCGTGATCGCAGTCTTCTCCGCCGCACTCTTCCTCCTGGTGATCCTCCGGCTGTCCGGGATGGTCAGGGCCCACCGCAACGCCGTGGCGCGCGAGCAGGCACTGCGCACAGCGGCCATCACCCTCTTCGCGGCGACCCGGCCCCTGGATGTCGCACAGACATGCGACGCGACGGTCAGCGCACTGTTCGGGCCCAAGGTCGCCCACCGGAGTCTTGTCCTGTCGGCCGAGTACGCGAGCGGACTGGCGACACGCCGCTCCCACCTCGTGTCCACGGCCACGCTCGGTGAGGACATCGCGAGCAGGCTCGACAGCCTGCCGACCACGCTGGTGTGCCCCATGATCCCGCCCGACGAGCCCGCCGGAGAGCTGCCGGGCGTGCTGTTGGCGGCGGGTCCGGAGCAGCAACTCAGTGAGATCCAGAGCTCGTTGGACATCCTGGCCTCGCACGCCGGTCTGGCCGTCGAGCGCATCGCGCTCCGCCAGGAGATCATCCGCAAGGAGAGCGAGGCGTACTTCCGCACGCTGGTGCGCAACGCCTCGGACGTCATCCTCATCGTCGAAGAGGACAACACGGTGCGGTACGCGAGTCCGTCCGCGCGAGCCGTCTTCGGCGGGGCCGAGCTGACCGGCGCGCCGCTGCCCGATCTGGTGGACGACAGCGACCGGCAGCGGGTCGTCAAAGGGCTGGCGGCCATGCGGACCGAAGGAGCGCCCGAGACCCACGACCACTGGTGGGTCCTGCGCGACGGCGGCCGCATCGAGGTCGAGGTGCGGTGCAGCGACCTGCGCGAGGACCACACAGTGGGCGGTCTGGTCGTCACGCTGCGGGACGTGACCGAGCAACGACGCCTGGAACACGAACTGACGGAGCGGGCCTTCCATGATCCGCTGACCGGTCTGCCCAACCGGACCCTGCTCCTCGAGCGGATCGAGCGCGCCCTGTTGCGCAGCCGCCGGGGAACGACGCTCACCTGCCTGCTCTTCATCGACCTTGACGACTTCAAGATGGTCAACGACACCATGGGGCACTCGACGGGCGACCACCTCCTGACCGCCGTGGGCGAGCGGCTGTCGGGATCCCTGCGCCGCACCGACACGGCGGCCCGCCTCGGGGGTGACGAGTTCGCGGTGCTCATGGAGGACGCGAAGAGGCCGCTGGACGCCGAGCTGCTGGCGGCGCAGGTGATCCAGGCGCTGAGCAGGCCGTTCAGCCTTCAGGAGGGCTCGGTGAGCGTGTCCGCGAGCGTGGGCGTGGCCACCGCCAGGGACAGCACGGACGCCGAGGAACTCCTCGGTCACGCCGACCTGGCCCTGTACGCGGCCAAGGCGGCGGGCAAACGGCAGTGGCGCAGGTTCCAGCCGCGGCTTCGGGTGCGGATGGTGGAACGGCACGATCTGCAGGCACGCCTCGACGGCGCGGTGGCGCGGTCCGAGTTCACGCTGCGCTACCAGCCCGTCGTCGACATCAGCGCGGGCGACGTCGTGGGATTCGAGGCCCTGGCCCGCTGGCCGCATCCGCAGCACGACCCTGTTCCGCCGGACCAGTTCATCGCTCTCGCCGAGGAGACGGGGCACATCACGCCGCTGGGCGCCTGGGTCCTGGCCAACGCCACGACCGACATCGCCGGCCTCCAGCGGATGACCGAAGGGGCGGACCCGCCGTACATCAGCGTCAACGTCTCCGCCCGCCAGTTCCGGGACAGCGGCTTCCTGGGCGAGGTCCGCAAGGCGCTGGAGACGCCGGGACTGGCCCCCGGGTCGCTGCAGCTGGAGCTCACCGAGACGGTGCTGATGCGCCGGGACGCACAGATCCAGGCGATGCTGTACGCGCTCAAGGACCTCGGGGTGCACATCGCGGTCGACGATTTCGGAAGCGGCTACTCCTCGCTGCGGTATCTGCGGGACTTCCCCGTCGACGTACTGAAGATCGACAAGACGTTCATCGACGACATCGCCCTGGACACCCGGCAGGTCGCGCTCGTCGAGGGAATCGTCAGCCTCGCCGACACCCTGGGCATCCAGGTGATCGCCGAGGGGATCGAGGACTCGGTGCAGCGGGATCTGCTGGCCGGTATGGGATGCCGCTTCGGGCAGGGCTTCCTCTTCGCACGGCCGATGACGGTGCAGCAGAGCGAGTTCCTGCTGCGGCAGCGGGACGGGACCAGAGCCCCGGCACCCTCCGTCGGCACGCCGACGGTATTCGGGCCACAGAAGGAGCTGGCGGTATTCGGGCCGCAGAAGGAGCCGACGGTATTCGGGCCGCAGAAGGAACAGACGCAGCGGGTTCTCGACCGGGCGCCTGAGGAACAGCCCGCCCCGTCCGGGGCGGCGGAGACCGACGGCCCACGCCGCTCCAGGCGCTGGCGCGACCTCGAACACCTGCGGCAGACCAGCCCCATGAGCGACGCCGTACTGGACGAGGTGCGCGGCCGGCACATCCGCTGCGGGGACCACTGGCTGATCGACTTCGCCTCGTGCAACTACCTCGGATTCGACTGCGATCCGGAGATCATCCAGTCGATCGAGCCGGCCGTGCGCCGCTGGGGCACCCACCCGAGCTGGTCCAGGCTGATCGGCAGTCCGAAGCTGTACCCCGACATCGAGGAACGACTCGCCGACCTGCTCGGCGCGCCGGACACGCTGCTGCTCCCCACGCTGACCCTGATCCACGCCTCGGTGATCCCCGCCCTGGCGGGCCAGGGCCATGTCTTCGTCGAGGCCACCGCGCACCGGACCGTGTTCGACGGATGCGTGGGCGCCCGCGGGCAGGGCGCGACGCTGCGGCGGTTCCACGCGGAACGCCCCGACGAACTGGACGCCATGCTAGATGCGGTGCCCGGCGGCCTGCCCCGGCTCGTCTGTCTGGACGGCGTGAACAGCATGAGCGGGAACATTCCCGACCTGCCGACGCTGGCCGCGGTGTGCCGGGCCCGGAACGCCACGATGTACGTCGACGACGCGCACGGCTTCGGCGTCATCGGGGAGCGCGGCCCGCACGAGTCGTGTCCGTACGGGTCACGCGGCAACAGCATCGTGCGGCACACGGGGGAGTCGTACGAGGGGATCGTGCTCGTCGGCGGGTTCTCCAAGGCGTACTCCTCGCTGCTCGCCTTCCTCGCCCTGCCCACCTCGCTCAAGGACCGCCTCAAGACCGCCGCGGCGCCCTATCTCTACTCGGGCCCCTCACCCACCGCGTCCCTCGCCACGACGCTCGCGGGGCTCGACGTCAACGACCGCCGCGGGGACGCCATCCGCGCCGATCTGTACCGCAAGACCGTCCGTGTCCTCGACCACCTGGAGGCACTCGGGGCCGGCACCCTCAACACGGACCGTCTGCCGATCATCGAGATCCCCCTGGCCGACGCAAACGACCTGGACGCGGTCGCCGGCTTCCTGTGGGACAACGGCATCTATGTGACCCTGGCGGCCTATCCCCTCGTCCCGCGCGACCGGGTGGGCTTCCGGATCCAGCTCACCGCGCTCAACTCCGACGACGACGTCGACCGGCTCAACGACACACTGAGCCGGCTCTCCGAGCGCTATCAGTTGCGGCCGAGGGACGGAGTCCGCGATGGCGGTCCTCAATGACGATGTGAACTGGGACAGCTGGCCTGTCGAGGACTACCTGGCGGAGAACTACCGCGAACTGCACCCCGCCGACGAGGCGGTCATCACCCACCACTGCGCGTTCTACCGCGAGCTCGCGCCCGGCAGCGTCGGCCGGTCCGTGGAGGTCGGGGCCGGCCCCAACCTGTATCCGCTGATACTCGCGTCCGCCGCGAGCCGCCGCATCGACGCCGTGGAGGCGGGCGCCTCCAACGCCGTTTACCTGGAGCGGCAGTTGAGCCGAACCCCCGACCGGAGCTGGCTGCCCTTCCACGCGTTGTGCCGCAGCCTCAATCCCGATGTGCCGGAGACTCTGGAGCGCTCGCTGTCCGCGGTGCGTCTCGTGCACGGCGACCTCAGGTCCCTCGCGCCCGGCGGGTACGACCTCGCCTCCATGCACTTCGTCGCCGAGGGTGCCACCGAGGACATCGAGGAGTTCAAGGACTTCTGCCGCCGGTTCGTCCGCTGCGTCGTCCCCGGCGGACTTCTGGTCGCCGCCTTCATGGAGAACATGCCCACCTACCGGATCGGCGCCGCGTCACGCTGGCCCGGCTGCCCCGTGGACACGGAGATCATCACCGAGGTCTTCACTCCGCTCACCGATCAGTTGACGGTCAGTCACATCGAGTCCGATCCGACCCTGCCGGACTACGGAGACTCCGGAATGGTCGTGCTCACCGGGGTGGCGGCGGCCCGTCCCGCGGCGTGAGCGGCACCGGCACGTGGCGTGTGCGGGGCCCGGGCGGGCGCGGGCGGGCGCCCTCCCCCAGCCGTACGCCCGTCCCCGCTACCCGAGCTCCAGCGACGTGACCCCGTAAGTCCGCTCCCCCGCGAACTCCCTGACCGGCCCGGTGTACATGCGGGCCGTCTCGAAGGAGGGGGTGAGGCCGAGCTTCTCGGCGAGGGCGACGGCCGCCGCGTTCGTCTCGGGCACGTCGATGGCGACCGGCCTCCCGTCCGCGTCGGCGGCGAGCGCGGCGAACAGGGCCTCGGCGTCGTCGGCGGTGTCGGCGAACAGGGGGCCGATGCGCAGGGAGTCACGCGCCGGACGGATCACGGCGTACCCGCTCAGCCGGCCGTCCTCGGTGTGCCGGACGACGGTCCGGTGTCCGGGGGAGGTCAGCCACGACTCCAGGAACACCGGCCGGTCGGCGGGGTAGCACTCGCTGTCGTACGCCGTGATCGCCGCGCGGTCCGCCGGCTCGGCCGCCCGCACCCCCGACGGCTCCTCCCCCACCGGGGCGACGCCGCCGAACCGGACGGTCCGATAGGCGAGTTCGAAACCGGACTTGCGGTAGTTGTCCTGCTGCGCGACCACTCCGTCGAGTCCTACCGTCCGGCCACCGGCGTGGGCGAGGGCCGTCCGCCAGGTGGCGAGGCCGTAGCCGTTGCCGCGCACGTCGGGGCGTACGAGGTAGAAGCCCAGGAAGGCGTAGTCGGGGCCGTAGTTGACCACCGAGATGGCCGAGACCGGCTCCCCGTCGATGCGTCCGACGAAGAAGCCCTCGGGGTCCTGGGCGAAGAAGCTCAAACTGTCGGACAGACCGGGGTTCCATCCCTCGTCCGCCGCCCAGCCGCCGACGATCTTCCAGTCGTCCGGCGAGGCCTGGCTGACGACGAGGCCGTCGGGTCCCGGAGAGGTCATGGGGCGCTCCAATGCGTACGGGTCGCGGGGTGCGCCGGCCGGGCGCACGCGCAGCATCCTTACCGATCTCCGTGCCGGTCGCAGCGACGAGCACCAGCGTGGGAAGGGATTCGGCCACCTCGGCACAGCCGTCCGCCTCGCCCGCCCGGCCGGTCCCGGTGCCCGTTGCCAAAGCCGGTTCCGGTGCCGGTCGACGGGCACGGTGGACCCGGCGAGCGGGACGCGGAGGAGGCCCCACCGGTCACCCGTCCGCTAGAGCCTCCGGTCCGTGATCGCCGCGGGTCAGCGCACCGCGGCGGGCCGGAACCGGCGGTACAGGACGGCGCCGCCCAGCAGGAGCGCCGCGCTCGCCGCGAGGGCGGGCACCGTCTGATCCGTGCCGGTGTGGGCGAGGGAGGCCAGGGAGCCGCTCTGCGGCAGGACCCGCTCCGGTACTCCGGGGTTCGGGTGGGCCACCGGCGGGGTGGACGGCCTCGGGGTGGGGTTGTCGGGGTGGTGCGGCTGCCAGGGCTTGCCGCCCGAGGTGGTGACGGACTCGTTTCCGGCGGACGCGTTGCCCAGTCCGACCACGGTCACGGAGTTGCCGCTGACGTTGACCGGGAGGTCCACCGGGAGCTGAAGGCCGTTGCCCGACAGCACACCCGGCGAATCCTTTCCGCCACCGTGCGCGACCGCTCCTCCCCCATTTCGCGCGCCGCCCCGGTGGGTGTCGGCGCCGTGCGCGACGCCGCCGCCGTGCCTCCCTCCGCCGGGCCGGGCGGCGCCGTCGCCGTCGCTCCGATGGGCGCAGCGGTTGCCCGCGGCGGGGTTGAGGAGCCCTGCCACGTTCAGCGTGTTCCCGCACACGTTCACCGGAACGTGCACCGGGAGCTGGACGCTGTTGCCGGAGATCAGCCCGGGCGAGCCTGCCGCCGTGCCGTCCGCCGCGGAGTCGGCGTGGGCCGGCATGGCCGCGGCCAGCGCGCCCGAGGCGGCGGCCGCGGCGATCAAACCATTTCGGGTCACCCGTTTCATGGGTTCACTGCCTTCCAGAGCGAGGTCGCGGGCATGCGCCCACAGTGCCTAGAACGCGTGTGAACCATCCGAGTTATGGCTTATCGGCCTTTCACCCCATCGAGCGTCCCGCATTTCGAACGGGTGCGCCTCGGCATGTCCGGCGGGCGCGGGCCGCAGAGTAAGGCATGGCGGCGGGTCCCGCTCGCCCAGAGGCGTGCCCCCGAGGCCGCGTCTATCGTGATCCGGGAGGTATCGCCGGTCCACCGCGGGCGACCCTGGAGGCATGCATGCTGTCCATGCACCAACGCTTCGCGATCGTGGGAGCCGCGACCGCGACGCTGGCCCTGCTGGCGGCGGGCCTGCCGACGACGGCGACCGCCGACGAAGACCCCGACCTGTCCCGCTTCTACGGGCAGAGGATCACGTGGGCCGCCTGCACGGGCGAGGGCATGCCCAAGGACCTGCAGTGCGGCAGGGTCACCGTCCCGCTGGACTACGCGCGGCCGGACCGCGGCACACTCGACCTGGCCCTGGCCCGCTACCGGGCGACGGGCGACCCACGGGGTTCGGTGCTGTTGAACTTCGGCGGTCCCGGCGGCGCGGGGGTTCCCCAGCTCGCCGCGGGCGGCAAAGACTTCATGGGCCTGACGAACGGCTACGACGTGGTGACCTTCGACCCCCGCGGCGTCGGCCGGTCCTCGCCCGTCAGCTGCGGCGAGGGCATGGACCAGATCTTCGAGGCGACGGACAGCGCCACCGACACCACCGACGTACGGGCGGCTCTCGAGGCGGTCAGGAAGGCCGCCGCCGAATGCGCCGAGCACTCCGGCGCCGTGCTCCCCCACATCGGCACGGTCAACGCCGCCCGCGACATGGACGTGATGCGCCAGGCCCTCGGCGACAAGAAGCTCAACTACCTCGGCTTCTCGTACGGAACGCGGCTCGGCGCGGTGTACGCGGCCCAGTTCCCCGACAAGACGGGGCGGATGGTGCTCGACGGTGTCGACACCCTCACCGAACCGATGACCGAGCAGGGCCTGACAGGTGCCGAGGGACAGCAGACCGCCCTGGACGACTTCATCACCTGGTGCACGAAGAGCATGGCCTGTCCGTTCGGCGAGGACGCGCGCAGCGCCCGCGACCAGGTGGTCCAGCTCGTCGACTCGCTCGACGCGGACCCGGTGCCGTCGGACTTCGGCCAGCAGTTCTCCGGCCAGGACCTGGTGGGGGCGATCAGCCAGGCCCTCTACAGCAAGGAGATGTGGCCCACCCTCGAACAGGCCCTCACCCTGCTGATCCAGGACGGCGACACGCACGGACTCGTCCAGCTGTCCGGAGGCGCCTCGTTCCCCGACGCCTCCCCGTCCGCCCGCCGGGCCGAGAAGGGGGACGGCGGGCTCGCCGACATCGAGGACATCCCCCTCGACAATCTCCCCGCCGCCCTGATGGCCATCAACTGCGCCGACGACCCCGACCGGCCCAGCGCCGAGCAGGTCACCCGGCAGGTCGAGAAGCTGCGTGCCGCGTACGCGGAGGCCTCGCCCGTCTTCGGCCAGTACCGGCTCACCCAGGTGCTGATGTGCTACGGCCGCCCGAAGGGCACCGACTACATCCGCGACGACGTCCGCGACGTCGGCGGCCCGAAGAAGCTGCTCGTCGGCACCCGCGGGGACCCGGCGACCCCCTACCGCTGGACCCAGGAGACCGCCGAGCGCCTCGGCTCCTCCGCGGTCGTGCTCGACAACAAGGGCGAGGGGCACACCGGCTACGCGTCCTCGAAGTGCGTGCACCGGAAGGTCGACGACTTCCTGCTGTACGGATCGCTGCCGGCCAGCGGCAGTTCCTGCGGCGCGGAGGACACGGGCAGGGACTGACCGCCGGTCCGCTGCCCCGAACGGCGGAGGCGGCATCCCCGGACGATGACAGAACAGACGCGGATACGTAACACAGACAAGTCGGCTACAACCTCTCGTACCCCCCGAAGGTCACACTGGGCAGGCGTCGCCTTCATCCGGCCCGCCGGACCCGCACCCGCACGTGCCCACAGCAGGGGGAACATCACCGATGCGCATCCGACCCGTCCTCACCCTCTCCGCCATCGCCGCCGCGCTGCTCCTCGCGGTACCCCAGAGCGGTGCGGCGGCCACGCCGTCCGCACCGTCCGGCGCCCATCCCACGAAGGCCGCCGCGCAGCCGAGGAAGTGCTCGGCGAACGCCCTCAGGCTGCGGGCCGAGCAGTCCTCGGACCGCCGCGTGCTGCACCTGCGCGTGACCAACCGGTCGACCCGCGCCTGCACCGTCGACCGCATCCCCGTCGTCACCTTCGGCAACCTCGACGGCGCGGCCCTGCCGAAGCCCGCGGGACAGAGCGGTCCGTACCGGATCGCCGCGGGCAGGACGGCGTACGCGTCCGTGCGCACGATCGCCGACCGGTCCGACCCGCAGGCCCGCAGGGTCCGCTCGATCACCGTCTCGGCCGATCCCGCGCGCTTCGGGCGTTCCTTCACCGCGCGCGAACTGGGCGCCGGCAGCACCGTCCTGGTGTGGGAGCCGGTGACGACCTGGTGGAAGCCGTCCGCGGCCGCCGCCGACCGGGTGCTCGGCCTCCGCTGAGCGGTTCCCCTCCGGGTCCCGCGCCCGCTCGCGCGGCGCGGGAC
>NZ_JBHWVI010000048.1:0-46570 GCF_042737005.1 Streptomyces sp. NPDC060027 | reverse complement strand
CACCTCGGTGCGGGGCCGCTGCCGGTCGGAGCGCGCTGAGGAAGCGCGGCCGGTCAGGTTCTAGTCGGTACGGGCGTCCCGGCCGGACCCGACGCACAGCGCCCAGATGACGAAGGCGTCGATGGCGATCAGAACGCTGGCCCACACAGGGGAGTACGGGAGCCACATGAAGTTGGCGATCATGGCCAGGCCCGCCAGGGTGATGCCGACGATGCGGGCCCACAGCAGTCCGCGGAACACGGCGATGCCGGCGAGAACGACCAGGACGCCGAGGGTGAGGTGGATCCAGCCCCAGCTCGTGAGGTCGAAGCTGTAGGCGTAGTTGCGGGTGGTGACGAAGACGTCGTCCTCGGCAATGGCGGCGATGCCCTGGAAGATCGCCATCGCACCGCCGAAGATCATCATGACCCCGGCGAAGGCGGTCCAGCCGGACACCCACGCGCCCGAACTGCCGGCGGTTCCCTGCCGGTGCGTACCCGTCGTAGCCATTGCGAGCTCCTTCTGATAGACCTCGCCACCGATCGGGTGACGGTCGGTGGCCACATTTCAGCTTGCCACGAGAATGACGGACCGGCAGATCGTCGGAAACCGCGCCGGTCGGGGCCGAGACCGATGTGCGGGGGAATGCGTACGGTGCTCCAATGGACCTGTCCGGTGCGCCGGGAATTCGGCACACCGAGAGGGATCGAATCCCTTGAGGGGCATTCCCTTCGCCTCGTGCCTGAAAGGAAACCACCGTGCCAGGTCTCCTCCGCGGGGTCGCCCGCACCGCCGTCGTGGCCGGTACCGCCACCGCCGTCTCGAACCGTGTGTCACGTCGTCAGCAGGGGCGATGGGCTCAGCAGGAAGCCCAGCAGCAGTACCAGGAGCCGCCGCCCGCCGCTGCGCCCCCGCCCCCGCCCGCCGCGCCGGCGGACGACATGACCAGCAAGATCGATCAGCTGAAGCAGCTGGGGGACCTCAAGGCCCAGGGCGTCCTCACCGAAGCCGAATTCGAGGAACAGAAGCGCAGGATCCTCGGCTGACCCGCGCACGATCCTCGACGGGAGACCAGAACGCGGGCCCGGCGGCCGAGGGGGTGAGCCCTCGGCCGCCGAGGCATGGCGCGCGCCGCGGTCCCGCGTGTGAGGCGGGCGCACACGGGCACGCCCGGGGCCACCGGGGGTCAGGTCCCTGTGCCGGGTGGCCCAGGGGCAGGTCGCTGTGCCGAGCCCCGCGCGTCCTGCGCCCGGGTCAGCCCACCCGGTGGCCGTTCTCCAGTTCCGCCGTCCCCGAGCCGTTCGCCAGGACGTCGAGTCCGGCGAGCACACGACGGCCCAGCGCGCCCGGCAGATACGCGGCCAGTTCCTCGCGCGGCACCAGCCGCCAGGACAGCAGCTCCTCCTCCTGCAGGCGGATCGCCTTGAGTTCGTGCTCGCCGAGCACTCCGCCGTCGTACAGATACGCCACCAGCGGCGGGCGCCCCGGCCCCTGGACCCAGTCGACGGCCAGCAGCCGTCCGAGCTCCACGTCGAGGCCGATCTCCTCGGCCGTCTCGCGGCGCGCACCCTGCCGGGGGCTCTCCCCGGCGTCCGACTCCACGGTTCCGCCCGGCAGCGCCCAGCCCTCGCGGTAGTTCGGCTCGACGAGCAGTACCCGCCCCTCGGCGTCGAGGAAGAGAGCGGCGGCCCCGGCGAGGACACGGGGCAGACCGGCGATGTATGCGGCGAAGTCCGAAGTGGTCACCCAGGAAGGGTATCGAGCGCGTCCCGACGTTCCCCGGACGCGGATGCTCCCCGGACTCGCTGCCCGGCCGCGCGCGGATACACAAGGGAGCGAGCCGGGGCACCGACTCCAACACCCTTCGGACGTACGGCACTTCGGCCCCCGCGGTCAGGACGAACCGGCCCGCCGCACGCTAGATCCGGGCTCCGGCCCCGACTTCCGCCAACGCGACCGTGCGCGACGCGAGCTCGCTGATCCGTACCCCGTCGAAGCCGAACACCGCGCTGCGGACGGTGTCTTCCAGCGGGTCCTTCCACTGCGCGGGAATCGCTTCCGCCCCGCACAGGACGCCCGCGACGGAGCCGGCGGTCGCGCCGTTGGAGTCGGTGTCCAGGCCGCCGCGGACGGTCAGCGTGATCGTGCGCGTGAAGTCGCCGTCGCCGTACAGGAGCCCGGCGGTCAGGACCGCCGCGTTCGGGACCGTGTGGATCCAGCCCATCCCGGCGGTCTCCTCGGACACCGTGGTGAGCGTGTCCTCCCAGGTCATCCGGGTCTCGTGAAGCGTGAGCACCCGGCGTACGGTGCGGGCCAGGCGGCTGCTCGCGGGGATCACGGTGAGTGCCGTGTCCAGCGCGTCCCGGACGGACGGGGCGGTGAAGGCCGCGGAGATCAGCGCCGCCGCCCACATCGCGCCGTACACGCCGTTGCCGGTGTGCGAGAGGACGGCGTCCCGGCGGGCCAGCGAGGCGGCGCGCTGCGGCAGCCCCGGGCAGGTCCAGCCGTAGACGTCGGCGCGGATCAGCGCGCCGATCCACTCCTGGTACGGGTTCTCGTAGGTCGCTGTCAGCGGGGGTTTCAGACCCTGGGCGAGGTTGCGGTACGCGGCCCGCTCCGCCGTGAACGTCTGGAGATAGGGCAGGCGCAGCAGCCACAGGTCACCCACCTGTTCGGTGCTGAACGAGAAGCCGTGCGTCTCCAGGAGGTCGAGCCCGAGGATCGCGTAGTCCACGTCGTCGTCACGGCAGCTGCCGTGGATGCGGCCGCGCACGCAGCTGCGCCACTCGGGCCGCAGCTCGAACTCGCCGCCGGGGGCGTCCTCGGCGGGCGCGGGGAGGTAGTCGGTCAGGGGCAGGGCCGCGGCCTGCCGCAGATAGCGGTCGATCCGGTCCCGCGTCCAGTGGTCGCCCTGCTCGACCGGCTTGCCGAGCATGTTGCCCGCGATCCGGCCCAGCCAGCCCCCGAGGACGCGGTCGGCGATGTCTGTGCCCACAGGGGTCATGGCTCCGGTCTACCCAATTCCGGGCGGGGATGCTCGCTGGGGCACGGAAGCGGGCGCTCCGGGCGCCCTCGACGCCGCCGATGCCACGCACCCGGGAGCGTCGGCAGCGGGCCGCCCCGCAACCCGTCCCGGAGCCCGCCCCGTAGCCCGTCCCGCAGCTCGTCCCGCGGGCTGGGCGGGGCATGACGGCGGGGGCTTCCTCCGGTTAAGGTCGCAGCGGCGCGACTGCCTTGACGTGTGCAAGGCCCGGAAGCAAGGGGAATGCAAGGTGGCGGACGCTGCAGTGAATCGGACCCCGCGTGTGCTCATCGCCGCGGACAAGTTCAAGGGATCGCTGACGGCCGTGCAGGTCGCGGAGCGGGTGACGGCCGGACTGCGCCGGGTCGCGCCGCGGGTCGAGGTCGAGTCGCTGCCCGTGGCCGACGGTGGTGACGGCACCGTCGACGCGGCGGTCGCGGCCGGATTCGAGCGCCGCGAGGTGCGCGTCGCCGGACCGCTGGGCGACGAGGTGACCGCCGCGTACGCGCTGCGCGGTGACATCGCGGTCGTGGAGATGGCCGAGGCGAGCGGGTTGCAGCGGCTGCCCAAGGGCGTCTTCGCCCCTCTCTCATCCTCGACGTACGGCTCCGGGGAACTGCTGCGCGCGGCACTGGACGCCGGTGCGCGCACCATCGTCTTCGGCGTGGGCGGCAGCGCGACGACGGACGGCGGCGCGGGCATGCTGTCCGCGCTCGGCGCGCGTTTCCTCGACGCGCGCGGTGAGCCGGTGGCTCCCGGCGGCGCGGCACTGCGTGACGTGGAGACCGCAGATCTGTCGGGCCTGGACGACCGGCTCTCCGCGGTCGACCTCGTCCTCGCCAGCGATGTGGACAACCCGCTGACGGGCCCCAAGGGCGCGCCCGCCGTGTACGGCCCCCAGAAGGGGGCGGGTCCCGACGACGTGGCGACGCTGGACACCGCGCTCGCCCACTTCGCGACCGTCCTGGAGAAGGCGATCGGGCCGAAGGGGGCCGGGTACGCCTCCGCGCCCGGCGCGGGCGCCGCCGGCGGCATCGGCTACGGGGCTCTGGTGCTCGGCGCCCGCTTCCGGCCCGGCATCGAGGTGATGCTCGAGGTCCTCGGCTTCGCGGTCGCGCTGGAGCGCGCCACGCTGGTGATCACCGGTGAGGGGTCCCTCGACGAGCAGACGCTGCACGGAAAGGCGCCCGCGGGGGTCGCGGCGGCCGCCCGTGCCGAGGGCAAGGAGGTCGTCGCGGTCTGCGGCCGCCTCGCGCTCCCGCCGGAGGCGCTCGGCAGGGCCGGCATCCGGCGGGCGTATCCCCTCACCGAGGTCGAGCCCGACATCGCGAAGTGCATCTCCGACGCGGGGCCGATCCTGGAGCGGGTGGCGGAGAACATCGGCCGGGACTTCCTGGTCTGAGGCCCGAGGGGTTCGTCGCCCCTTCGGCCCCCAGGGCGGTCCGCCGCCCTGCTCTGTCGCCTGTCGCCTGTCGCCGGACGCCTGATGGCTGTCGCCTGTTGTCGGACACCTGTCGTCGGGCGCCTGACGGTTGACGACAGGCGTCCGACGCCGCCGTCTCACCGTCCCGTCCCCATCCCCATCCCCGTACCCGTCCCCGCGACCGCCCTCGTGCCTGCCAGCCGGTAGGCGTCCAGGGCCAGGGTCATCTCGATCAGGTCGCGGGGGCGGGCCAGTGAGCGGGACGTCAGCTGCTCCAGCCGGCGCAGGCGGTTGAAGACGGTGTTCCGGTGGCAGTACAGGCGTCCCGCGGCCCGTCCCGCGGACCCCTCGCAGGCCAGCCACATGTCCAGCGTCTCGATCAGCACGGCCCGGTCGCCCGGTTCGAGCTCCAGCAGCGCGCCGAACACGTCCGACACCAGCCGGTCCGCCAGCTCCGGCTGGCTGACGACGAGCGCCGTCGGCATCCGCTGATCGAGGCGTACGACGGCGGTCGCTTCCGGCGGACAGGTGCGCAGCGCCAGCTCGGCCCACCGCCGCGCCCGGCCCAGCTCGCCGAGTCCCGAGACCACGGGGCTGATACCGCCCGGACCCGAGCGCCGTCCGTCGAGCAGCCGGGCCACCGCGTCCAGGCCCTGGTCGGCGTCCAGCGCCACCACCCCGATCTCGCAGTCGGCCCGCATCCGCCAGATGAACCGCAGCCCCGCCCCCAGCATCGGCCGGACGCAGCCGTCCCGTCCGTCGTGGCGCTCCGTCCGCAGCACCACGACCGCGTACGGTCCGTGCTCGGGCAGATCGAGCCCGGCGGCCGCCCGTGCCGCGAGCCCCGGTGCCTCCTGGCCCTCCAGCAGAGCGTCGAGCAGGGCCTGCAACTGCTCGTCGGTGCGCCGCCGTAACTCCCGTTCGGTGGCTAGGTAGGACTCCGACGCGGTCGTGGCCTGCGCGTCCACGGCCGACCAGACCATCGTGGCGCACCGCATGAGCACCGCGAGGCGCTCGGGCTCCCGGCTCGCCGCGCTCTCCATCAGCGCGTCCCACACCAGATAGCCCGCGGCACGGTAGGCGTGTACGAGGAGTTCGAGCGGCAGCCCCTGCTGGGCCCGCCGCCGGCCCGCCGCCTCGGCGTGTTCCAGATCGCGGCGTGGTGAGTCCCGCGGCGCGGAGATCGCCTGGATGCCGATCCGCGTCGCGGTCTCCGCCTCCCGCCACTGCTGGTCGTACGGCAGCACCTGTCCGTAGACGGCGGAGTACTCGGTGAGCTGCCTGACGTGCTCGTCGACGAGCTCGGGCAGCCGGTCCAGCAGAGCCGTACACGACTCCGCGAGCAGCTTCCAGTCATGACCGGTCCGCGGTCTGCGCCCTCCCATGGCCGGAGGATGCCACCCGGAGACGGGGTCGCACAGGCCCCTGACACGCGGTGTTGTGCGCGTGCACAACGGGCGGGCGCCACCGCTGGGCTCCCGCCGCGTTTCGGCCGTACCCCGTGGACGGGGGTGTCCGCCGGTGCTGAGGTGAGCGCCACACCGAGCAAGGACAAGGGAGGTGCCATGGGCGGTTCCGCTCTGCTCGTGCGGGAACTGTCGGTCGGATACGGCCCCGTACGCGCGCTGCGTCACGTGTCGTTGGAGGTTCCCGAGGGAACCGTGGTGACGGTCCTGGGCGGCAACGGCGCGGGCAAGTCGACGCTGCTGCGGGCGGTGTGCCGGACCCTCTCCTTCCACGGAGGAGCGGTCACCGGCGGCACGGTCACGCTGGGCGGACGACCGCTGGACCGGCTGGCGCCGGACCGGGTGGTGGCCGCCGGGGTGTCCCAAGTCCCGGAAGGGCGGCGGGTGTTCAGCCGGATGACGGTCGCGGACAATCTGCGCGCCGGAGCGCTCGGCGGCACCGGCAGCCGAGTGGACCGGGCACGCGCACTGCGGCGCGTGCACGACCTGTTCCCGGTCCTCGCCGACCGCGCCCAGCAGCGCGCGGGACTGCTGTCCGGCGGTGAGCAGCAGATGCTCGCGGTCGGCCGGGCCCTCATGGGCGCCCCCAAGGTGCTGCTGCTGGACGAACCGTCCCTCGGGCTCGCCCCGCTGATGGCCGCGCGGATCGCCGACACCGTGCGGGAGATCAACGAACAGGGCACCTCCGTCCTGCTCGTCGAACAGAACGCGGCCCTCGCGCTGCGACTCGCCTCCAGGGCCTACGTCCTGGAGGTCGGCGAGGTGACCCTGTCCGGCCCCGCGGCCGAGCTCGCCGCCTCCGACGAGGTGCGGCGTCGCTATCTCGGCGTGGTCGACGAGGACGCCGCGGCCGACGGGGCACCCGCGCGCGACGGCCTCCCGTCCCTGTCCCGATGGAAGGGGTGAACCCACCGTGGAAGAACACCACAGCGCGGCGACACACGCCGCCGCCGAGACCGCCGGGGTCACCGGGACCGCCGTGGCCTCCGACATCCCGCCGCTCGCCGTCCGGGACGTGACGGTCCGGTTCGCGGGACTGACCGCGCTCGACGCGGTGAGCTTCACCGTGCGACCGGGCACCGTACACGCCCTCATCGGCCCGAACGGTGCCGGGAAATCCACCTGCTTCAACGTGCTGTCCGGTGTCTGCCGGCCCGCCGCCGGAAGCGTCCGCCTCGGGGAGCACGAGCTCACCGGCCTGCCGCCGCACCGGATCGCGGGGCTCGGGGTGGCCCGAATCTTCCAGAACCTCGCCCTGCCACCGCACGCCACCGTCGAGGACTGTCTGCTGCTCGGCCGTCACCGGCTGACCCGCGCCGGATTCCTCGCCGCGGGGCTGCGGCTGCCCGCGGCGGCGCGCGAGGACCGGCGGCACCGCGAACGCGTCCGCGAGATCGCCGCGTTCGTGGGTCTGGAGGAGCAGCTCGGCCGGCCCGCCGGTTCGCTCCCGTACGGGCAGCAGAAGCTCGCCGAGCTCGCCCGGGCCCTGTGCATGGAGCCGCGGGTCCTGCTCCTGGACGAGCCCGTCGCGGGCATGACCGCCGACGAACGGCGCCGTACCGCCGCGGTCGTCGCCGGGGTCCGCGACAGCCTCGGCATCTCGATCGTGCTGGTGGAACACGACATGGGGGTGGTCATGCGGCTCGCGGACTCGGTGACCGTACTGGACTTCGGGCGCCTTATCGCCGACGGCGCCCCCGGAGACGTACAGAACGATCCGGCGGTGGTGCGTGCCTATCTGGGCGAGCGCGCCGAGCCAGAGGAGACCGCGTCATGAGCACCTTCGTCGAACTCCTGCTCAACGGCCTGTCCATGGGCTCGGTCTACGCCCTCATCGCCCTGGGCTTCGTCGTCATCTTCCGGGCCACCGAGGTCGTCAATTTCGCGCACGCCTCCCTGCTGCTCGCGGGCGGCTATGTCACCGCGACCCTCCACGACGACATCGGCTTCTGGCCCGCCCTGCTCGCCGGTGTCGCGGGCGCCGCGCTGGTGGGGGCCGCCGTGGAGTTCCTGGTGATGCGCCGCTACCGGGGCTCCGACCAGAGCGTCCTCGCCATCGTCACCATCGGCGTCGACATCCTGCTCACCACCGAGCTGACCCGCCGTATCGGCACGGACGTCCTCGCGCTGGGCGACCCCTGGGGCAACGCCGTCCTCACCGTCGGGCCGGTCTCCATCGCCCACACCCGGATCGCGGCGTTCGTCGCGGCGGCCCTGCTCATCACGGCCTTTCTGCTGGCCTTCCGCTACACGTCCTGGGGCGTGGCGATGCGCGCCGCCGCGGAGAGCCCGGAGACCGCGGCCCTGATGGGGGTCCGGCTCGGCCGGGTGTCCCTCGGGGCCTGGGCGGTGGCGGGCGGCCTCGCGGCCGTCGCCGCGCTGTTCCTGACCGTCTTCCCGACACCCGGCCTCGAACGCGCCACCTCGCTGGCCGCGCTCAAGGCGTTCCCCGCGGCGATCCTCGGCGGCCTCGACTCGACGACCGG
This sequence comes from Streptomyces sp. NPDC060027, assembly GCF_042737005.1. Classification (NCBI taxonomy): domain Bacteria; kingdom Bacillati; phylum Actinomycetota; class Actinomycetes; order Kitasatosporales; family Streptomycetaceae; genus Streptomyces; species Streptomyces sp. NPDC060027. The sequence continues at coordinate 38,194 of NZ_JBHWVI010000048.1, read as the reverse complement.
CGCGCTGGTCGGCGGTCTCCTCGTCGGGGTCACCGAGTCCCTGGCCACCGGCTACCAGAGCGACCTCACCTTCCTCGGGCGCGGCCTCGGCGATCTCGCGCCCTATGTGGTCATGGTCGCGATCCTGCTCATCCGGCCCGCCGGGCTGTTCGGTACGAAGGAGCTCGCCCGTGTCTGAGGTCCTCACCCGCGACGAGGCGGGCAGCGCGCCCAGGACCGCTCGCCACCGCACGGTCCGGCTGCCCGGCACCCGGACCGTCCTCCGGGCCGCCGGAGCCGTCCTGCTGCTGGCGCTGCCGTTCTACCTCGACCGCTTCTGGCTCCAGGCCGGTCTGTTCGCGATGGCCGCGGCGATCGGCGCGATCGGCCTCAACCTCCTCACCGGAGCGACCGGGCAGCTCTCCATGGGGCACGCCTTCTTCCTCGCGGTCGGTGCGTACGGCTACTGCGTGTTCGCGGCCGACGGGGGCGACGGACTGACCGGTCTGGGGCTGCCGACCTGGCTCGCGGCCGTGCTGGCCGTGGCCTTCTCCGGAATCGCCGGCGGTGTGTTCAGCCCGATCGCGGGGCGACTGCGCGGCGCCTACCTCGGCATCGCCACGCTCGCCCTGATCTTCATCGGACAGCACGTCCTGTTCAACGCACGGGACGTGACGGGTGGCTTCAACGGCCGCGACGTACCGCCGCTGAGCCTCTTCGGCCTCACCTTCGACGACCGTGAGCTCGTCGTCGCGGCGGTGCCGTTCGGCTCGGCCGAGAAGCTCTGGTACGCGGGTCTGGTGCTGCTTCTCGGCTGCGGGCTCTTCGCCCGCGGGGTGCTGCGCGGGCGACCCGGCCGGGCGATGAACGCGATCCGCGACCACCGGATCGCGGCCGGGGTGATCGGCGTACCCGTCGCCCGCTACCGCGCCGCCGTCTTCGTCCTGTCCTCGATGTACGCGGGCCTGGCGGGGGTGCTGCTCGCCCTGGTCTTCCAGCGCACGGTGCCCGACTACTTCGGGATCACGCTCTCGCTCGAATACCTCGCCATGATCGTCATCGGCGGGCTCGGCTCGGTCGCCGGGGCGGTGGTGGGGGCCGTCTTCGTCTCGCTGCTGCCGCAGCTGCTGACCCGCTACAGCGACGCGCTGCCCCTGGTCTCCGACCCGGGCACGGGCGGGATCGCGCCCGGCGAGGCGGCCCGGTACCTGTACGGCGCCGCCGTCGTGGCGGTGGTGCTCTTTCTTCCGGGCGGCCTGGTCAGGGTGGCCGCCCGGCTTCGCGTCAAACCCCGTCCCGGGGCCACTCCAGGGGAGGAACGATGAGAACGACACACACGGCGAGGCTGGCCGCGGGGGCGCTGGCAGCCCTGCTCGTGCTGGCCGGCTGCAGCTCCAAGGCCAAGGACGACGGTGACGGCAAGCAGGCGGCCGGCGGGGTGAAGACCGGCGAAGGGATCTCGGGCAAGACGATCGGGCTCGGGGTGCTCACCGACATGACGGGCGTCTACGCGACGCTCGGCAAGAGTGTCACCCAGGCCCAGCAGCTCTATGTGAAGCAGACCAACGCCGCCGGCGGCGTCTGCGGCTACAAGCTGGCGCTGACGGTCCGCGACCACGGCTACGACCCGCAGAAGGCCGTCTCCGGCTACACGGAGCTGGCGCCGAAGGTGCTGGGCTTCACCCAGTTCATCGGCTCGCCCTTCGTCGCGGCCGTCAAGCAGCGCATCGACGGCCAGGACAAGGCTCTGGTCCTGCCGCAGGCCTGGTCGGCCACCCTGCTGGGCAGCCCCTACATCCGGCCCATCGGCTCCACGTACGACATCGAGACGATCAACGCGATCGACTTCCTGATGAAGGAGAAGGGTCTCAAGAAGGGCGACAAGATCGGCCATGTGTACTTCGAGGGGGACTACGGCGAGAACGCCCTGACGGGCTCCCGGTACATCGCCAAGCAGGCCGGGCTCAAGGTCGTCGAGCAGAAGATCAAGCCGACGGACAACGACATGACCGGCCAGGTCGTCGCGCTGAAGAAGGCCGGGGTGAAGGCCGTCGTGATCAGTGCGGGACCGCGGCAGGCGGCCTCGCTCGTCGGGGTCGCGGCGGCCGGCAAGTTCAATGTGCCGATCATCGGCAACAACTCGGCGTTCGCCCCGCAGCTCCTCGGCACCGCGGCCGCCCCGGCCCTGGAGGCGAACTACTACGTGGCCTCGCCCTCGCTGCCGATCGGGGCGGACACCCCGGAGGCGAAGAAGCTGGTCGCGGACTACAAGGCCGCCTATCCGAAGGACTCCCTGGACAACGGCGTGGTGGCCGGCTGGACGGCCGCGTCGGCGTTCGGCGAGGCGCTGAAGAAGGCCTGCGCGGCCAAGGACCTCACCCGCGAGGGCGTCGACAAGGCCCTGCTGACCATCGACGCGTTCGACCCGGGGTTCGGCATCACCCAGGACTTCACCGACCCGAAGGCCGCGTCCTCGAAGGAGAGCGTCATCCTGCAGCCCGCCAAGGACGCGGTGGGCGGTATGAAGGTCGTCCGTGAGGCCGAGGCCTCGTCCGTCGCCGAGGGGTACACACCCGGCGGCTGACCTCCCCCGCTCACGAGGAAGGGCCCCGAACCGTGTGGTTCGGGGCCCTTCCGCTGCGTACGGGGTGTTACGGGAGCTGCGCGGCTCGTGCCTCACGCCGGTTGCCCCGGAAGTTGTTCACCCGGCGGGCCGTGGCGAACAGCGGGATCACCGCGCCCATGACGAGCTGCAGCGCACAGCCGGTCTGGAGGAGCAGCTGGCCGCCCGGGGCGTCGAACGCCCACGCGGCCAGGAGACCCATCGAGAGCACGATCCAGGAGAGCATCGCGACCGCGAGGCGACCCCGCGGCTTGGGGTACTCGACCCGGCTCACCATCAGCCAGGCGGTGCCGATGATCGCCATGAGCGTGGCGGCGAACGGCAGCTCGAGCAGCACGATGGAGACCACCGTCAGCGCGCCGAAGGGGCTCGGCATGCCCTGGAACGTGCCGTCCTTCACCGTGACGCAGGAGAATCTCGCGAGCCTCAGCACCACGGCCAGCAGCACCACGATCGCTCCGACCGCCGCCACCTTCTGGTACGCGTCGTCCGCGACCATGCCGTACACCAGGACGAAGTACGCCGGTGCCAGGCCGAAGCTGATCAGGTCGGACAGGTTGTCCAGCTCGGCGCCCATGGGGGAGGAGCGCAGCTTGCGGGCAACCAGGCCGTCGAACAGGTCGAAGACCGCGGCGCAGAGCATCAGGATCACGGCCGTCGCGGCGGAGTGACGGGCCATGCCCGACTCGTCGCTGCCCGTGAGGTGCGGGATCAGGATGCCGGTGGTGGTGAAGTACACCGCCATGAAGCCGCACGTGGCGTTACCGAGGGTGAGCGTGTCCGCTATCGAGAGGCGGAGCGAGAGGGGCATCTCCTCCTCGTCGTCCGCCTCGTCGGCCTCCGGCACCCAGCCGGCCTGTGTCTCGGGATCAATCACGGTCAATTCGAGTCACCCCAGCCACGGTCTTCTGACCGACCTCCACGTCGACCTCGACACCCTCGGGGAGATAGATGTCCACACGCGAACCGAAGCGGATCAGGCCGATCCGGTCACCCTGCTCGACCTTCGTGCCCTGAGGGATGTAGGGAACGATGCGGCGGGCGACCGCGCCGGCGATCTGGATCATCTCGATGTCACCGAGCTCGGTGTCGAAGTGCCAGACGACGCGTTCGTTGTTCTCGCTCTCCTTGTTGAACGCCGGAACGAACCCACCTGGGATGTGCTCGACCGACGTCACCGTGCCGGAGAGAGGCGCGCGGTTGACGTGGACGTTGAGCGGGCTCATGAAGATCGCGACGCGGGTGCGTCCGTCCTTCCACGGCATGACGCTCTGCACCACACCGTCGGCGGGCGAGATGACACGGCCCTGGGCGATCTCGCGCTCGGGGTCGCGGAAGAACCACAGCATCCCGGCCGCGAGCGCGGTGGCGGGTACGGCCACGGCCTTGGCCGCGCCGGAACGGCGCGAACGGGCCAGGCTGAGTGCTGCGGTGGCAACGGTCGGGAGAAGCCACGGCGATGCTCCGCGCGCGAGGCGGACCCGGCCGCGAGGTGCAGAGGTTTGGCTGTGGGGCATGGATGACCTTCGTAGCGGATGATGCCGCGCTCGAACGGGGGACGGCGGCTTTCACGCGATCGTACCGGTCGCAGACCGCAACTGGGCAAGCCAGGAAGCGGAGTCGACGGCTGAAGAGTGTTGACGGGGTGTGATCTTCTTCGCGAAGAAAACACCCCGAACCCGGACATCTAGCCCTGGAGTCGATACTCTTCGAGCAGTCGGCGCCCGATGATCATTTTCTGGATCTCGGCGGTACCTTCGCCGATCAACAGCATCGGCGCCTCACGGTAGAGGCGCTCGATCTCGTACTCCTTGGAGAAGCCGTAGCCGCCGTGGATCCGGAACGCATCTTCGACGACCTCCTTGCAGTATTCGGAGGCGAGGTACTTCGCCATCCCTGCTTCGAGGTCGTTTCGTTCCCCGGAGTCCTTTTTGCGTGCTGCGTTCACCATCATTGCATGGGCGGCCTCGACCTTGGTAGCCATCTCGGCCAGCTTGAACTGGATCGCCTGGTGCTGGGCGATCGGCTTGCCGAAAGTGTGACGTTGCTGGGCATAGGAGACGCCGAGCTCAAATGCACGCTGAGCGACGCCGCAGCCACGAGCGGCGACATTGACGCGGCCGACCTCGACTCCGTCCATCATTTGGTAAAACCCTCGGCCCGTGGTGCCGCCGAGGATCCGATTTTCCGGAATGCGCAGTCCGTCCATGATGAGTTCGGTGGTGTCGACCCCCTTGTAACCCATCTTGTCGATCTTCCCGGGAATGGTGAGGCCGGGTCGGACCTCTCCGAAGCCGGGCTCCTTCTCCACCAGGAAGGTCGTCATCGACTTGTGGGGCGCCGTGCCCTCGGGGTGTCCTTCGTCACTTCGGACCAGAACGGCCACCAGATTCGCCGATCCACCGTTCGTCAGCCACATCTTCTGGCCGTTCAGGACGTACTCGTCGCCGTCCTTCACCGCCTTCGACGTGATCGCCGACACATCCGAGCCGAGCGCCGGCTCCGACATCGAGAACGCGCCACGCACCTCGCCGAGCGCCATGCGCGGCAGGAAGTGGTCCTTCTGCTCCTGCGTGCCGTGCTGCTTGAGCATGTACGCCACGATGAAGTGGGTGTTGATGATGCCGGAGACCGACATCCAGCCGCGGGCGATCTCCTCGACGCACAGCGCGTACGTCAGGAGGGACTCGCCCAGGCCGCCGTACTCCTCGGGGATCATCAGCCCGAAGAGGCCCAGCTCCTTGAGGCCGTCGACGATTTCTTGCGGGTACTCGTCGCGGTGCTCCAGCTCGGTCGCGACCGGGATGATCTCCTTGTCCACGAAGTCGCGGACGGTGGAGAGGATCTCCCTCTGGACGTCGGTCAGACCGGCGGTCTGGGCGAGTCGCGCCATGACTACTTCTCCGTCTTCTTCTCCGCGGGTGCGGTGAGTTCGGGCCGGCCGGGCTGCTCGCCGCCGCGCTCCTTGATGTACGTCTCGGTGGGGACCATCACCTTGCGGCGGAACACGCAGACCAGCGTGCCGTCCTGCTTGTAGCCCTTGGTCTCGACGTAGACGATCCCGCGGTCCGACTTGGACCGGGAGGGGGTCTTGTCGAGGACCGTGGTCTCGCCGTAGATCGTGTCGCCGTGGAAGGTCGGCGCCACGTGCTTCAGCGACTCGACCTCCAGGTTGGCGATCGCCTTGCCCGAGACGTCCGGCACGGACATGCCGAGGAGCAGCGAGTAGATGTAGTTCCCGACGACGACGTTCTTACCGAAATCGGTCGTCTTCTCCGCATAGTTGCTGTCCATGTGGAGCGGGTGGTGGTTCATGGTCAGCAGACAGAAGAGATGGTCGTCGTACTCCGTGACCGTTTTCCCGGGCCAGTGCTTGTAGACCGCCCCGACCTCGAACTCTTCGTAGGTGCGTCCGAACTGCATGGTGCTCAGGCCTCCGGGGCTTCGAACTTGGACGTGCGCTGCATGCCGGCGGCCCGGCCCTTGCCCGAGATGACGAGCGCCATCTTGCGGCTGGCCTCGTCGATCATCTCGTCGCCGAGCATCGCGGAGCCCTTCTTGCCGCCCGCCTCGGACGTGTAGTAGTCGTACGCGTCCAGGATCAGCTCGGCGTGGTCGAAGTCCTCCTGCGAGGGGGAGAAGATCTCGTTGGAGGCCTCCACCTGGCCCGGGTGCAGCACCCACTTGCCGTCGAAGCCGAGCGCCGCGGCGCGCTGGGCGACCGCGCGGTAGCCGTCGATGTTGCGGATCTGCAGGTAGGGACCGTCGATCGCCTGGAGATTGTTGGCGCGCGCGGCCATCAGGATCTTCATCAGGATGTAGTGGTAGGCGTCCGCCGGGTAACCGGGCGGCTGCTCGCCCACGACCAGCGACTTCATGTTGATCGACGCCATGAAGTCGGCCGGGCCGAAGATGATCGTCTCGACGCGCTGGGAGGCAGTGGCGATCTCGTTGACGTTGTTCAGGCCCTGGGCGTTCTCGATCTGCGCCTCGATGCCGATCTTGCCGACCTCGAAGCCCATCGTCTTCTCGATCTGCGTCAGCAGCAGGTCAAGGGCCACGACCTGCTCGGCCGTCTGCACCTTCGGCAGCATGATGCAGTCGAGGTTCTGCCCCGCGCCCTCGACGACCGTGACGACATCGCGGTACGTCCACTCGGTCGTCCAGTCGTTGACGCGCACGACCCGCGTCTTGCCGGTCCAGTCACCCTCGTTGAGGAACTTGACGATGGTGTGCCGGGCCTCGGGCTTGGCCAGCGGCGCGCACGCGTCCTCCAGGTCGAGGAAGACCTGGTCCGCCGGGAGCCCCTGCGCCTTCTCCAGGAAGCGGGGGTTGCTGCCGGGCACGGCGAGACAGGAGCGCCGCGGGCGAAGGCGGTTGACCTGGGGAACAGGGCTGGTCATGCGGGGACCTCCAGGGGGTCGAGCTTGTTCGCTTTCCGGATCTCGTCGACGATACGGCCGATGATTCCGGTGATGTCGAAGTCCTTCGGGGTGAAGACCGCGGCCACTCCTGCGGCCCGCAGCTGTTCGGCGTCGGCGTTCGGGATGATCCCACCCGCGATCACCGGGATGTCGCCCGCGCCGGCCGTGCGCAGCTTCTCCAGGACGTCCGGCACCAGCTGGGCGTGCGAGCCGGACAGGATGGACAGGCCCACGGCGTGCACGTCCTCGGCCACGGCCGCGTCCACGATCTGCTCCGGGGTGAGCCGGATGCCCTGGTAGACCACCTCGAAGCCGGCGTCACGGGCCCGCACGGCGATCTGCTCGGCGCCGTTGGAGTGACCGTCCAGGCCCGGCTTGCCCACCAGGAAGCGGAGCTTGCCGACGTTCATGTCCTTCGCGGTCAGCTCCACCTTGCGGCGCACCAGGGCGAGCCCGGTGCCCTCCTCGGCGGTGACCGCGACGGGCGCGGACGAGACACCGGTCGGGGCGCGGAACTCGCCGAACACCTCGCGCAGGGCCCCGGCCCACTCACCGGTCGTGACACCGGCGCGGGCGCACTCCAGGGTGGCCTCCATGAGGTTGGCGGTGCCCTTCGCGGCCTCCTTCAGCCGTTCCAGTGCCTTGCACGGGCGCGGGTGGTTGAAGGGCGGCTGGTAGCGCGTGTCCCGCCAGTTCTGGAGCGCGGAGATCACCCGGGCCTCGACCGCGGGGTCGACGGTCTGGATCGCCGCGTCCAGGTCGGCCGTGAGCGGGTTGGGCTCGGTCGACTCGTAGATGTTGACGCCGACGATCTTCTCCTTGCCGGACTCGATACGGCCCCGGCGTTCGGCGTGCGAGGAGACGAGCTGCGACTTCAGATAGCCGGACTCGACGGCGGCCATGGCGCCGCCCATCTCCTCGATCCGGTCGATCTCGGCCAGCGACTCCTCGACCAGGGCCGCCACCTTGGCCTCGACGACGTGCGAGCCCTCGAAGATGTCCTCGTACTCCAGCAGGTCGCTCTCGTGCGCCAGCACCTGCTGGATACGCAGCGACCACTGCTGGTCCCACGGGCGGGGCAGGCCCAACGCCTCGTTCCAGGCAGGCAGTTGGACGGCGCGCGCACGAGCGTCCTTGGAGAGGGTCACGGCCAGCATCTCAAGGACGATCCGCTGGACGTTGTTCTCCGGCTGGGCCTCGGTCAGACCGAGGGAGTTGACCTGGACGCCGTACCTGAAGCGCCGCTGCTTGGGGTTCTCGATGCCGTACCGCTCGCGCGTGATCTTGTCCCAGATCCGCCCGAACGCCCGCATCTTGCACATCTCCTCGATGAAGCGGACGCCCGCGTTCACGAAGAAGGAGATACGGGCCACGACATCGCCCTTGCGGTCCTCGGCGATCTGCCCGGACGCGAACACCGCGTCCAGGACGGCGATCGCGGTGGACATCGCGTACGCGATCTCCTGGACCGGCGTGGCGCCCGCCTCCTGCAGGTGGTAGCTGCAGATGTTGATCGGGTTCCACTTGGGGATGTGGTTGACCGTGTACGTGATCATGTCCGTCGTGAGACGGAGGGAGGGCACCGGCGGGAAGACGTGCGTCCCCCGCGAGAGGTACTCCTTCACGATGTCGTTCTGGGTCGTCCCCTGGAGCTTGGTGATGTCGGCGCCCTGCTCCTCGGCGACGACCTGATAGAGCGCCAGCATCCACATGGCGGTGGCGTTGATGGTCATCGAGGTGTTCATCTGCTCCAGGGGGATGTCCTGGAACAGCCGGCGCATGTCACCGAGGTGCGAGACCGGCACGCCGACCCGGCCGACCTCGCCGCGGGCGAGGATGTGGTCGGGGTCGTAGCCGGTCTGCGTCGGCAGGTCGAAGGCCACGGAGAGACCCGTCTGCCCCTTGGCGAGGTTGCGCCGGTACAGCTCGTTGGACGCCTCGGCCGTGGAGTGGCCGGCGTACGTGCGCATGAGCCACGGCCGGTCCTTCTCCCTGCGCACCTCTGTGGTCTGACGCTCTGTCATGGGTGGACCTCAGATGTTCCGGAAGCGGTTGATGGCGTCGATGTGCTGGGCGCGCTTCTCCTCGTCACGCACACCCAGGCCCTCCTGGGGCGCCAGCGCGAGCACGCCGACCTTGCCCTGGTGGAGGTTGCGGTGCACGTCGTAGGCGGCCTGCCCGGTGTCCTCCAGGGAGTAGACCTTGGAGAGCGTGGGGTGGATCTTGCCCTTGGCGACGAGGCGGTTGGCCTCCCAGGCCTCGCGGTAGTTCGCGAAGTGCGAGCCGATGATCCGCTTCAGCGACATCCACAGGTAGCGGTTGTCGTACTCGTGGTTGTAGCCGGAGGTCGAGGCACAGGTGACGATGGTGCCGCCCTTGCGGGTGACGTACACCGAGGCGCCGAAGGTCTCGCGGCCCGGGTGCTCGAAGACGATGTCCACGTCCTCGCCGCCGGTGAGCTCGCGGATGCGCTTGCCGAAGCGCTTCCACTCCTTGGGGTCCTGGTTGTGCTCGTCCTTCCAGAACCGGTAGTCCTCGGCGTTGCGGTCGATGATCGCCTCGGCGCCCATCTTCCGGCAGATGTCCGCCTTCTGCTCGCTGGAGACGACGCAGATCGGGTTGGCGCCGCCGGCGAGCGCGAACTGCGTGGCGTACGAGCCGAGTCCGCCGCTCGCGCCCCAGATCAGCACGTTGTCGCCCTGCTTCATGCCGGCGCCGTTGCGGGAGACCAGCTGCCGGTACGCGGTGGAGTTCACCAGTCCGGGAGCGGCGGCCTCCTCCCAGCTCAGGTGGTCCGGCTTCGGCATCAGCTGGTTGGACTTGACGAGCGCGATCTCGGCGAGGCCGCCGAAGTTGGTCTCGAAGCCCCAGATGCGCTGCTCGGGGTCGAGCATCGTGTCGTTGTGCCCGTCGGAGGACTCCAGCTCGACGGACAGACAGTGCGCGACGACCTCGTCGCCGGGCTTCCAGGAGTTCACTCCCGGACCGGTGCGCAGGACGACGCCCGCGAGGTCCGAGCCGATGATGTGGTACGGCAGGTCATGGCGCTTGCTGAGGTCGCTGAGCCGTCCGTAGCGCTCCAGGAAGCCGAAGGTCGACACCGGCTCGAAGATCGACGTCCAGACCGAGTTGTAGTTCACGGAGGAGGCCATGACGGCCACCAGGGCCTCGCCGGGGCCGAGCTCCGGCACCGGCACGTCGTCCAGGTGGATCGACTTGCGGGGGTCCTTGTCGCGGCTGCTGAGCCCGGTGAACATCTCCGTCTCGTCCTTGTGCACGGTGATCGCGCGGTAGGACTCGGGGAGCGGAAGTGCGGCGAAGTCGGCGGACGTGGCCGTCTGCGACTGAATCGCGTCCAGGATTTCCTTCACGGTGTTGCCTCCGGCGATGCGCGTCCGAGGGAGACGCTGAGGGTTACATCGGTGCTGTTGCTGAGGGGTGTGCCGTCGGTTCGGCGGAGGTGGTGCTGTGGCAGCGCTGTGGTTGGCGCAGGAGGTTGCCTGTGACGCAGGCGTCCGGGCGCGCAGGCCATGGTGCTTGCGGGGACAGCCGGCGTACGAAGGGTCTCTGCACGCCGGCCGCCCGGACACATTCAACGTATGGCACGCCGTGTCACCTGACAAGGCACGGAGTGCCAGAAGTTGCGCTCAGGTGAAATCTTTACGTAACACGTGAGCGATGATCGATCAGATCGGGTACAAAAACGCCCAGATCAGGACGCAAAAAACGCCGGACGCGCTCGAATTGAGCACGTCCGGCGAAGGGGCCCACCCGTCCGGCGAGTGTGAACGGGCGGTGTTGCCGAGAGTGGGTGTGAGGGGCTGGCGTGGCGGGCGAGGGGGCCGCTAGGACCGTTCCTTGAGCGCCTGCTCGATGGTGCGCATCACCTGGTCCAGGGGCGCGTCGACACGGGCCACGGTCACCAGCACGTCCCCCTCGGTGAAGGACGAGGCCGGCGCCGGTCGCGGCGCGGTCTCCCGTCCCGCGCCGATTCCCGTGCCGAACGTCTTGCGGACGATGGCGAAGGCGTGGTCCAGCTGCGTCTCCACGTCGCCCTGAGCGCCGGCCCGCAGCCAGCGCCGCAGGACGTGGTTGTGGGCCGTGACCACGGCCGACGCGGCGACCTCCGCGAGCAGCGGATCGTCATTGGCGTCGTCGTCGTGCGCGTGCTCGTCGAAGTGGCCGAGGAGGTAGCGGGTGAAGAGCCGCTCGTAGCGGGCCACCGAGGCGATCTCGGCCTCGCGCAGCGTCGGCACCTCGCGCGTCAGCTTGTAGCGCGAGACGGAGATCTCCGGCTGGGCCGCGTACATCTTCATGACTTCCTTGATGCCCCGGCACACGGTGTCGAGCGGATGCTCGTGCGCGGGCGCCGCGTTGAGCACCGCCTCCGCCCGGGTCAGGGTGTCGTCGTGATCGGGGAAGATCGCCTCTTCCTTGGAGCGGAAGTGGCGAAAGAACGTGCGGCGGGCCACCCCGGCCTGGGCCGCGATCTCGTCCACGGTGGTCGCCTCGTACCCCTTGGCCGCGAACAGCTCCATGGCCGCAGCCGCCAGCTCCCGGCGCATCTTGAGCCGTTGGGCCGCCGCGCGACTGCCGGCGGCACTCTCCGGCGCGTCGGGCGTGGCTGGTGTACGTGAGGACTTGGCGGGCTGGGGCATGACCCGAACGTACTGCATGTGCGCAGGAGAGCGCGCATGTCCGGGGATCCCCCCGCCCGGGAAGGGCGGGGGGTTTCCGGCGGGGTCGAGCAGTCCGCCCCAGTCGGCGTCGTCCGCGAACCAGTCGCCCGGACGCTCAGCGGCGGGCATATTCGCGGAAGCCGCGGCCCGTCTTGCGGCCGAGGCAGCCCGCGGCCACCAGGTGCTCCAGGAGCGGCGCGGGGGCCAGGCCCGGGTCGCGGAACTCGCGGTGCAGGACCTTCTCGATGGCCAGCGAGACGTCGAGCCCGACCACGTCGAGCAGCTCGAAGGGGCCCATCGGGTAGCCGCCGCCCAGCTTCATCGCAGCGTCGATGTCGTCGAGCGAGGCGTAGTGCTCCTGCACCATCTTGATCGCGTTGTTCAGGTACGGGAACAGCAGCGCGTTCACGATGAAGCCGGCGCGGTCACCGCAGTCCACCGGGTGCTTGCGGATCTTCGCGCAGACCTCGCGCACGGTGGCGTGCACGTCGTCCGCGGTCAGCACGGTCCGCACGACCTCGACGAGCTTCATCGCCGGGGCCGGGTTGAAGAAGTGCATGCCGATCACGTCCTGCGGGCGCGAGGTGGCGCGGGCGCAGGCGACGACGGGCAGCGAGGAGGTGGTGGTGGCGAGGATCGCGCCGGGCTTGCAGACCTTGTCGAACGTGCCGAACAGCTGCTGCTTGATCTCCAGGTCCTCGGCGACCGCCTCCAGCGCCAGATCGACCTCGGCGAAGTCGTCGTAGCTGCCGGTCGGCGTGATCAGCTCCAGGGTCCGCGCCGCCGCCTCGGCCGTCATCCGGCCCTTGTCGACGGAGCGCGAGAGCGACTTGCCGATACGGGCCTTCGCGGTCTGCGCCTTCTCCTCGGTACGGGCCGCGAGGACGACCTCGTACCCGGCCTTCGCGAAGACCTCCGCGATACCGGACGCCATCGTGCCGGAGCCCGCGACACCCACCGAGCGGATCGTGCGGCCCTCCGCCAGGGCGGCGCCCTCCAGCGGCGTCAGCGCGTCCCGCACGACAGCGTCGCTGCCCGGGACCTCGTACGAGTAGAAGCCGCGGCCGGACTTGCGCCCCGTCAGACCCGCCTCGCTGAGCTGCTTGAGGATGGGCGCGGGGGCGTGCAGCCGGTCGTGCGACTCGGAGTACATCGCCTCCAGGACCGTCCGCGCGGTGTCCACGCCGATCAGGTCGAGCAGCGCGAGCGGGCCCATGGGCAGCCCGCAGCCGAGCCTCATCGCCGCGTCGATGTCCTCGCGGGAGGCGTACTTCGCCTCGTACATCGCGGCCGCCTGGTTGAGGTAGCCGAAGAGCAGTCCGTCGGCGACGAAACCGGGGCGGTCGCCGACCGCGACGGGCTCCTTGCCGAGTTCGATCGCCAGGTCGGTGACCGCGGCGACGGCCCCCGGCGCGGTCAGCACCGAGGAGACGACCTCGACGAGCTTCATCGCGGGCGCCGGGTTGAAGAAGTGCAGGCCGAGCACGCGCTCGGGGTGGGCCGAGTCGGCGGCGAGGCGCGTCACGGACAGGGCGTTGGTGCCCGTCGCGAGGATCGCCTGGGGTCGCACGATGGTGTCGAGAGCCCGGAAGACCTGCTGCTTGATGTCGTACGACTCCGGCGTCACCTCGATGACGAGGTCGGCGTCGGCGGCGGCCGCGAGGTCGGTGAAGGTGCGGAAGCGGGCGAGGGCGTCCGTGCGCTCCTGCTCGCTGAGGTGCTCGCGGCGCACGGCGCGGGCGGTGGAGGCTTCGAGGGTGGCCACGGCCTGGGCGGCCGCGGCTTCGCTGATGTCGATGCCGATCACGTCGCGGCCGGCCCGGGCCAGGACTTCGGCGATGCCGGTGCCCATGGTGCCGAGGCCGACGACGGCGACGGTCTTGAGCGGGGACAGAGGGGTGTCGGACAGGGGAGTGGCCATCGCGGGACTCCTGGAAGAGGGTGACGACTGAGGAGCGCACGCGGGTACGCCGACGGGCGCACACAGTGCGAAGGTTGCGGGTGTTGCCGGGCTGACGAGCGCACACGCCCGGTGCCGTCCCCGAGCGCCGTCGAACGGGCGCCCATGGGCGGTGAAAGTCGACCGGCCCTGTCCCGGAGCCAGGTCGTACTGCGGTACCTGAGGTACCGAACCGACTGCACTCGCGGTGGCTGCGTCACCAGGCCACCGTGAGTTGGATGCGAGTGGGTAACTCGCTCGTCTGAGCTTAACCCGCCAGTAACGAGCGCGCCAGCCCCTGACTTTGTGATGTACGTCCCCGCACCTCACGGGCCTGCATAGGCTCGGCCCATGGACGAAGCGTTGCGATCCCTCACGGAGCGTTTACGGACCGAGGCCGGGGCCTCGGCGGCGTACGAACGGCTTGCGGCGACCGAGGACCCGGACGCGCTGGCGGCGGCGCTGACCGAGCCCGGACAACCACTCTGGGCCCGGGAGTTGGTCGCCTTCCGGCTCGGCACTGCCGGGGACCGGCGGGCCTTCGAGACGCTCGTCCTGCTCCTCAACCACCGTGATCCGCAGCGCTGCGCGTCCGCCGCCCACGCCCTGGCCCGGCTCGGCGATCCGCGCACGGCCCGCGCCGCGGCGGCGCTCGCCACGAACGAACTGCGGGTCGCCTACGCGCTCCAGCCCGTACGGCTCCTGGTCGAACTGCGCGCCCCGGAGGCCGTACCCGCGCTGATCACCACCCTGGAACGCAGACTCCGCCCGCACGACCCCCACCGCAAGGTCGCCCTCGCCTGCGCGGAGGGTCTGGGCGCCCTGGGCGACGTCCGCGCGAGAGTCGTCCTGAACGAGGCCCTGGCCCACCCGGCGCTCGCGGAGACGGCCGTCCGCGCGCTGGCCCGGCTGCCCAAGGAGCGGCACTAGGCGCACGTGACCGTACGTCCGCCCGCTCACGTCGGTCGGCGTGCGTGTGCCGGCGCACCTCGCCCGCCGTCAGGCCGGACCCGCGGTCCGTGGGTCGAGTCCGGCGTGAGCCCGGACGTGGCGTCCTTCCTCGGCGGCAGCCCGAACCGGTCGGCCGTCGGGCGAGCCCGGAGTCCGTCAGCCGAGCCCGGTGCCGGTCAGCACGCGCGCGTAGCGCACCTCGGGCACCGCGGACCCGCCCGCCTCGAAGGGCTCCTCGGCGCCGTCGGGGCGGAAGCCGGCCCGTTCGTAGAAGAGACGGGCCGGGGTGTTCTCCCTGAGGACCCACAGCAGCATCCGCGCGTACCCGGCGGCCGCGCAACGGTCGGTGGACTCCCGCAGCAGGGCGCGCCCGACCCCCTGGCCCAACAGGTCGGGTTGTACGTAGATGGCGTACAACTCGACGTCTCCGGCGCGCACTTCGCTGGCGCGGTGTGGTCCGTGGCAGGCCCAGCCGACGACGCAGCCGTCATGCTCGGCGACCAGGTTCACGACGCTGCCGTCGCCCTGTTCGAGGCGGCGGCGGTGGCGCGCCGCGTCCTCGGCCACGCTGAGCCCGTCCAGGTACGACTGCGGTATCAGGCCCTTGTACGCGCTCTGCCAGCCACGCACCCGGATCTCGGCCACGCGCGGACAGTCGTCGAGGGTCGTCTCACGGACCCGCGGCCCGCTCACGCGCCGACCACCGCGTACGCCTCGATCTCCATCAGGAACTCGGGTCGGATCAGCGCGGCGACCTGGACCGCCGAGGCGGCCGGAAGGCGGTCGGCCGGTATGTGCGCGGCGCGGGCGGCCCGGATCGCGGGCATGTGGGCCATGTCCGTGACGAAGAAGGTGAGCTTGACGACGTCGTCGAAGGTGGCACCCGCCGCCGCCAGGCACCGGCGCAGATTCTCGAAGACCTGGCGGGCCTGCGCCTCGGCGTCACCCGCGCCGACGAGCTTGCCGTCCTCGTCCAGGGGGAGCTGGCCCGACACGGCGACGAAGCGGCCCGTGCCCGTCACGACGTGGGAGTAGGCGGCGGCGGGAGCGACCCCGTCGGGGGCGGAGATACGCGTCGGCTCACTCATGGGTCCATCGTGGACCATGGGTCCGACAGCGCCCCCGACGGGTCGCGGTCCGGGGGCGGTTCAGCCCCGGTAGCCGAGCAGTCCGTGCAGCGCCGAACCCCGTGAGGAGCCGGTCGCCGCCTTCGCGCTCAGCGGCTTCGGGTCGGGCAGTGCCTTGCACACCGCGTCGACCTCGCCGTCGCCGTGCGGCACCTTGCCGTTGGTCAGATACGTCGCCAGGTACTTGTCCAGGCAGGCGTTGCCGCTCAGCGTGATGCCGTGGTTCCCTCCGCCCTGCTCGACCACCAGGCTGGAGCCGCGCAGCTGGTGGTGGACGGTGACACCGCCCTCGTACGGGGTGGCGGCGTCGTTGGTCGCCTGGAAGAGGAGTGTCGGCGGCAGGTGGCGGTTGGAAATGTCCACCGGCCGGAGCGAGTCCGTGGGCCAGAACGCGCACGGAGCGTTGTACCAGGCGTTGTTCCAGGCCATGAACGGCGCTTTGTCGTACACCGCCCAGTTGTCCTCGCGCCACTGGTGCCAGTCGCGCGGCCAGGACGCGTCACGGCACTGCACGGACGTGTAGACGCTGTAGCCGTTGTCGCCCGCGGCGTCGACGGCGGCGAAGTTGTCGTACGCCTCCACGAGCGGGTCCGAGTCCTTGCTGTTCACATAGGACGCGAACGCCTGGGCGAGGTAGGGCCAGTAGCCGTTGTAGTAGCCGCCGGGGATGAACGTGTCCTCCAGTTCGGAGGCGCCCACCGTCTTCTGCGCGGGGTTCTTGGCGAGCGCCGCGCGCATCGCGTACCACTTGGCCTCGACCTTGGCCGGATCGGTGCCGAGCTTGTAGGCGGCGTCGTTCTTGGCGACCCAGGCCAGGAACGCCAGGTGACGGTCGTTGAAGGCGTAGTCCTGGCTGATGTTGTCGTCGTACCAGACGCCGGTGGGGTCGACGATGGAGTCGAGGACGAGCCGGCGGACCCGGTCCGGGAAGAACTTGGCGTAGACGGCCCCCAGGTAGGTGCCGTACGAGTAACCGAAGTAGTTGATCTTCTTGGCGCCGAGAGCGACGCGGATCGCGTCCATGTCCCGGACCGCGCTCCCGGTGTCGAGGTACGGCAGCAGGTCCGCGTACTTCGTGCCGCACGCCTTGGCGAAGGCTCTGGCGCGGTGGAGGTTGGCCTTCTCGATGGCCCGGGTGCTCGGTACGGAGTCCGGACGGACGGGCTTGAAGTGCCCCGGCTCGCAGTCCAGCGCGGGCTTGCTCCTGCCGACGCCTCGCGGGTCGAAGCCGATGACGTCGTACTGCGCCGCCACGGCCTTGGGCAGGGAGGAGGCGACGAATCCGGCCAGCGTGAGCCCGCTGCCGCCGGGGCCGCCCGGGTTCACCAGCAGCGGTCCCTGGTACTTCTTCGCGGTGTGCGGGACGCGGGACAGGGCGAGGCTGATCCGCTTGCTGTAGGGGTTCGCGTGGTCCAGCGGCACCTTCAGGGACGCGCATTGCAGCGTCGGATAGTTGCTGGTACCGCACTTCTTCCAGCTGAGTTTCGGGGTCTGGGTGGTGCGCGGTGCGGTCGCGGAGCCGGCGCTCGCGTCGGCGGGGACCGACGTGATCATCCCGGCCAGTACGGCGGCCGCTCCGCACAGAGCAGCTGCGCGTTTCTTCACAAGGCCTCCCAGGACGGAGGATTTTGAGCCGTGCACGCCACGGCCTTCGCCGTATCGTCCCGGAGAGGGGCCCCGGAGGAACGCGTTCCGGCAAGACTCGACCCGATTGGATCGCGGGATGCCCTCGGATGCCGCTCGAAGCGCTCCCGGGAGGCCTCAGGGACCGGACGGCATCGCGAAGGCGGGCGACGAGCCGCAGTGACGGCCCGTCAGAGCAAGGTCAGCTGAGTCGGGCCGGGCGCCGGGGGTGCCGTGGGTGCCGCCGGCTCGGGGGTGGTGATCCGGCGCGCCATTCCCGCGCGCGTGGGGCCGATGCCGTACTCCTGCGCCAGCTCGTGGACCTGACGGGTGATCCGGCGCTGGTACCACTTCGGGGCGTAGGCGCCCTCCGCGTACAGCCGCCGGTAGCGCGGTACGAGGTGGGGGTGGTGGTGCTCCAGCCAGGCCATGAACCACTCGCGGGCGCCAGGCCGCAGATGCAGGACCAGCGGGGTCACCGAGGTGGCTCCGGAGGCCGCGACGGCCCGTACGGTGGCGCGCAGTTGGGCGGGGTGGTCGCCCAGGAAGGGGATCACGGGGGCCATCAGGACGCCGCAGCCGATCCCGAGGTCCGTCAGCGTCCGCACGACGTCCAGGCGGCGCTCGGGGGCCGGTGTGCCCGGCTCCACGGTGCGCCACAGCTCGGTGTCCGTGAAGCCCACGGAGACCGAGATCCCGACGTCGGTGACCTCGGACGCCTGCCTCAGGAGGTCGAGGTCGCGCAGGACGAGCGTGCCCTTCGTCAGGATCGAGAAGGGGTTCGCGTGGTCGCGCAGGGCCGCGATGATGCCCGGCATGAGCCCGTACCGGCCCTCGGCGCGCTGGTAGCAGTCGACGTTGGTGCCCATCGCGATGTGCTCCCCGTGCCAGCGGGGCGAGGCGAGCTGGCGGCGCAGCAGCTCCGGCGCGTTGACCTTCACCACGATCTGCGAGTCGAAGTCGAGTCCGGTGTCGAGGTCCAGATAGCTGTGCGTCTTGCGGGCGAAACAGTAGACGCACGCGTGTGTGCAGCCCCGATACGGGTTGACCGTCCACTCGAACGGCATGCGGGAGGCCCCCGGCACCCGGTTCACGATCGACCGCGCCCGGATCTCGTGGAACGTGATCCCACGGAACTCCGGAGTGTCGAAGGTTCTCGTCGTGACCGCCTCCGCGCCGAACAGCGCGGCGTCCCGGGCCGGTCCCCCGGCGGGGTCCGCTGTCAGGTTCTCCCAGCGCATGGCGCCTCCTCGGTAGCACTGAGCAGAGAATAGAACACATGTTCCCTTGATCGTGCGACATGTTTGCCGTGGCGCTCCGTCGATACCGCCCGCACCCCGGGGCACCCCGATTTGGGCGGCCGGGGCGCCGGGTGGTTGGCTGACCGCACACCCCCGAGGAACCAAGTGCTGGAGGAAGTGCCATGGCGCAGGTCGAGGCCACGACGGAGCGGGTCATCGCGGCGGACGCGGAGGCGGTGTTCGACGCCCTGGCCGACTACAACGGCACGCGCGCGAAGGTGCTGCCCGAGCACTTCAGCGAGTACGAGGTGCGCGAGGGCGGTGACGGCGAGGGCACCCTCGTCCACTGGAAGCTCCAGGCCACCAGCAAGCGCGTCCGCGACTGCCTGCTCGAGGTGAGCGAGCCCACCGACGGCGAGCTCGTCGAGAAGGACCGCAACTCCTCCATGGTCACCACATGGCGCGTTACCCCGGCCGGCGAGGGGAAGTCCCGCGTCGTCGTCACCAGCGTCTGGAACGGCGCGGGCGGCATCGGCGGCTTCTTCGAGCGGACCTTCGCGCCCAAGGGCCTCGGCCGCATCTACGACGTGCTGCTCGCCAACCTCGCCAAGGAGACCGAGAAGTAGCCCCGCACGCCGGGCAATGACCCTCGCGGGGCGGGCGGCGGGCCCCGAAGCCGCTCGCCAAGAGGCCGTCCCTGAAGGCGTGTTGCGCTCTCACCGTTTCGAGTGGATCTCCCTGTCGCACGACAGGACGCCGTAACTCGTCGTGCTTGCTCGCAGTTGTCGCGATTAGCGGGAATTGTGCGGTGGGCGCGACGAGGGGAGCGTTACGTGGGCGGGATCACTCTGGTGCAGGACGAACCGGCCGTCGCACCCCCGCCCGCGGCCGCTGCGGTGGCCGTGGAACCCACCGGAATGGCCCCGCGTCAGGTGCGGTTGGTGTTCCTCGGTCTCATGACGGCCCTGCTCCTCGCCGCACTCGAGCAGATGATCGTGGCCACCGCCCTCCCGAAGATCGTCGGAGAGCTGCACGGCCTCGACAGGATGTCCTGGGCGATCACCGCCTATCTGCTGACGTCCACCGTCGGACTCCCGGTCTACGGCAAGTTCGGCGACCTCTTCGGACGCAAGGGCGTCTTCCAGTTCGCCATCGTGGTCTTCGTCGTCGGGTCCGCGCTCGCCGGACGGGCGCGGACCATGGACCAGCTGATCGCCTTCCGCGCGGTCCAGGGCGTCGGAGCGGGCGGCCTCATGATTGGCGTCCAGGCGATCATCGCGGACATCGTGCCGCCGCGGCAGCGCGGCCGGTTCATGGGGCTGATCGGCGCCGCGTTCGGTCTCGCCTCGGTCGCGGGACCCCTGCTGGGCGGCTACTTCACGGACCACCTCTCCTGGCGGTGGTGCTTCTACATCAACGTGCCCTTCGGCCTGCTCACGCTGGCCGTCGTCACCGTCGTACTGAAGCTGCCGAAGCCCGCCGTCAGAGGGCGGGTCGACCTCCTCGGAGTGCTGCTCCTCGCCACCGCGTCGACCTGCCTGATCCTGCTGACCAGTTGGGGAGGCACCGAGTACGCCTGGGGCTCGCGGGTCGTCCTGGGACTCGCGGCGGGTGCCGTCGCCGCGACGGCGCTCTTCGTCGTCGCCGAACGCTTCGCGGCCGAACCCCTCATCCCCCTGCGGCTGTTCAGGGACGGCGTCTTCAACGTCACCGCGCTGGTCGGCCTGGTCGTCGGAGTCGCGCTCTTCGGAGCCGCCGGCTACCTCCCGACCTTCCTTCAGATGGTCGACGGCGCCGGCGCCACGGAGTCCGGGCTCCTGATGCTTCCCATGATGGGCGGCATCGTCGCCGCCTCCATCGTCTCCGGGCAGCTCATCAGCCGTACCGGCCGCTACAAGCCGTACCCGATCATCGGCAGCGCCCTCTCGGTCGTCGGCATGTGGCTGCTGTCCCACCTCGACGCCGGCACCCCCCGGCTGCACTACAGCGTCTGGATGGCCGTCCTCGGCGTGGGCATCGGCATGGTGATGCCGGTCCTGGTGCTCGCCGTGCAGAACTCCGTGCGTCCGGCCGACCTCGGTACGGCGACCAGCGCCAACAACTACTTCCGGCAGATCGGCGGCAGCGTCGGGGCCGCCGTCTTCGGCACGCTCTTCGCCGACCGGCTGGCCGACGCGCTGGCCGACCGCCTCCCCGCGCGCGCGGGCGCCGCGACCCCGGACTCCGAGTCCATCACCCCGCAGCTCGTCCACGCGATGCCCGCCGCCCTGCGCGACCAGTACATCGGCGCCTACGCGGACGCCATGCCGCGGATCTTCCTCTACCTCGTGCCGGTCCTCGTCCTCGGGCTGTTCATCGCCTTCTTCCTCAAGGAGAAACCGCTGGTGTCCCACAACGCTCCCACCGCCGACCCGGAGGCCGCGCGGGTGAACGACCGGATTCCGCCCGCCCGTTCGGGGTACGCCGCCGGAACCCCCGTCTGCGGCACGGTGCGGCACCCCGACGGCACCGTCGTGGCGCGCGCCGCGCTCACCCTCATCGACGTCGGGGGACAGCAGATCGGGCGGGGCGCCAGCGCCGAGGACGGCCGGTACGCGCTGTCGACGCCCGGGGCGGGCTCGTACGTGCTGATCGCCGCGGCGGGCGGGCACCAGCCGCAGGCCGTCTCGGTGACCGTCGGCGAACGGCCGGTGGAACTCGACGTCGTGCTGGGCGGCGCGGGGCGCCTCACCGGCAGTGTGCTGACCGCCGACGGCACCCCGGTGCGGGAGGCCGCCGTCACCCTCACCAATGTGCACGGCGAAGTGGTGGCCACCACCCGCAGCGGTCGCGACGGCTGCTATGTCATCACGGAACTGGTGGCCGGGGAGTACACCCTCGCCGCCGGTGCGCCCGTGTTCCGTCCGGCCGCGCTCCCGGTGACCGTCCAGGCGGCCCGGGAGACCCGCCAGGACGTCGAACTCGCCGGTGGCGCCGTGCTGCGCGGCACCGTCCGGGCGGTCGGCGGACGGCCCGTCGAGGACGCGCGCGTGACGCTCCTGGACGCCGCAGGCAATGTCGTGGACACCCTCACCACCGGCCCTGACGGAACGTTCCGGTTCGTCGATCTGGCATCCGGCGAGTACACCGTCATCGCGGCGGGCTATCCGCCGGTGGCCACCGTGCTCCAGGTCGCGGGCGGCGGCCGGACGGAACGAGACCTGGAACTGGGGCACGAGGACTGACACCAGGTCAGGCGCGAGCCGGGCGCGCGGGCCGGGCGCGCGGGCCGGGCGGTCCGGAGCCGCCGGGCGTCGAGGGGCGCGCCGCGCGCCGGAGCCGCCCCCGCGGAGGTCAATTCACCTATTGCCACACATCGCGACAGGCCGCCGCCGTACGGTAGTGGAGGCGGCACAGATCTTGCGGAGCCGTGGGGAGAGAGGGCCTGGGCCATGGACCGTGGCACCGAAGTCGGCGCAGCTCCCGGCCGCGGAGCTGCGGACGGCGCGGCGGAGCACGCCGCCGGTCGCATCCCGCTGGCCGTGGTGGTCGTGGACCGCGACGGGCTCGTCTCGCACTGGAGCAGCGGCGCGAGGCGTCTGTTCGGCGCCCCCAAGGAGGAGGCGCTGGGACGTCCCGTCGCCGACCTGCTCCCCGTCTCCGGCGCGCTGCCCGATGACGCGGCCCCCTTCGGGAGCTACGCGGCCTACGACGGCCTCGGACCCGGCCTGGAATCGTCCCTGGACGGGAGGATCTCCTACCCGGCCGCCGGACGCGCCCGGCTCACCGCCGCGGGTCCCGACCGGATCGACGTCCTGTGGTGGGCCTACCCGCTGGTGGGTCCCGGCCGGGAGCGGCTGCTCGTGCTCGCCGCCGACGCCACCACCCTGCGCCGCGAGGACGACGACGTCTCCTTCGAGCGCATCGCGCCCGGGTTCGCGCTGCACACCGACTTCCCCGGCGCCGAGGAGCTGGCCCGCCGACTCCCCGAGATCCTGCCCAGCATGAGCGTCGGCGAGAGCGCCCGCATCGTCTCGCAGGTCCTGGAACTGGGCTATCCCGTCCTGGAGTTCAGCCAGAACGACCGGGTGCCCGTCACCCCGGACTGGGGCGTGCCCCGGCGTGCCGAACGCATGGCGCGCCGTGAGCGGGCGGCCCGGGCGGCCGTCTCCGGCGTGCCCCTGGCGCGGGGCGTCGCGGACGAGGCCGAGGACCTCGAGTACGTCGCGGTGCGCGAGCGCCTGGAGTTCCTGAACGAGGTCAGCGGGCGCATCGGAACCTCCCTCGACCTGTCGCAGACCATCCTGGAGGTCAGCCGGGCCGTCGTGCCGCGCTTCACGGATGTGGCGGGCACCTACCTGCGCGAGCAGGTCGTCGCCGGCGAGGGCTTCCCCGACGGCGTGCCCGACACCACCACCATGTGGCACCGGGTCGCCCTGGAGCACACGGACGAGCCGGGCCGCTGGGACGACGTCGTGCCGGTCGGCGAGGCGATGCCCTTCCCGGCGCACACGCCGTTCTTCCAGTGCATGACCACCGGTGAGCCCGTCCTCGTGCCGCGTATCAGCGAGCAGATGGGGCACATGATCGCCGCGCAGTTCGAGAAGCGCGACATCAGGCCGCTCATCACCCACCGCTCGATGCTGGTCGTGCCGCTCAAGGCCCGCAATGTGGTGCTCGGGTTCATGATCCTGCTGCGTCACCCGGAGCGCGTCGAGTTCAACGACATGGACCGCGTCACCGGCGCCGAACTGGCCGCCCGCGCCGGTCTGGTGCTGGACAATGCGCGCATGTACACCTACCAGGAGAGCGTCGCCGAGACCCTCCAGGACAGCATGCTGCCGACCATCGCGCCCCGCATGGCCGGCTGCGACATCGCCACCCGCTATCTGCCGGGCACGCTCCTCGGACGGGTCGGCGGCGACTGGTTCGACTCGGTGAAGCTGCCCGGCTCGCGCACCGCCCTGGTGGTCGGCGACGTCATGGGCCACGGCCTCAACTCCGCCGCGATGATGGGCCAGTTGCGCACCGCCGTGCAGACGATGGCCGCGCTCGACCTGCCGCCCGCCCAGCTCCTGCGCAACCTCGACGACCTCGCCCAGCGCCTCGGCGACAACTATCTCGCGACCTGCCTGTACGCCGTCTACGACCCGATCGGCGGCGAGCTGCACATCGCCAACGCGGGCCACATCCCGCCGGTCCTGGTCCGCGCCGAGGACGGCCGCAGCGAGCTGCTCGAACTGCCGACCGGCGCGCCCATCGGGGTCGGCGGGGTTCCCTTCGAGGCGGTCCGCGTGCCGGTGGCCTCCGGCGACCGGCTCGTGATGTGCACCGACGGGCTCGTCGAGGTGCGCGGCGAGGACATCGGTGTCGGCCTCGCCACCCTCTGTGAATCCGCCGCCCACCCGGCCGCCTCCATGGACCAGGCCTGCGACACCATCATCCGCGCGCTCAACACCCGCGGCGGGCGCAAGGACGATGTCGCGCTGCTGATGGCCCGGCTCAACGGAATCGAACCCGAGGACGTCGCCGTATGGCGCCTCGCGCTCGACCCGATCGAGGCCGGCCGGGCGCGCGCCGTGGTCCGCGAACAGCTGCGGGAGTGGGGCCTCACCGGGCTCGCCGACAACGCCGAACTGATGGTCGGCGAGCTCGTCACCAACGCCGTACGGCACGCGCACAGCCGCCGGATCGAGCTGCGACTCGTTCGCGGCGACACCCTGCTGTGCGAGGTGGACGACGACGACCAGACACTCCCGACACTGCTGAGCGCGGGTCCCGGCGACGAGTTCGGACGCGGCCTGCGACTCGTCAGCGCGCTGTCCCGTGAGTGGGGCGCCAGTCGGACCGGCGCGGGCAAGACCGTGTGGTTCGAACTGACACTCCCGCGAGGCTGATCCGTTCGCGTGACGTCCGCGCGGCACGGGGCGGGCTTGAGCATGGGTCGGGCTCGACGTGCGAGGGCGTACGGGCTTCGAAACCCGACGTGCGACGACGTACGGGCTTCGAATGAGGGGTGAAGGAATGCCCTGTCCGCTTGTCGCCGCGCGTCGGGCGCGATAGACCGATCAGGCCCGCCAGGTCCCGGCGGGCGCGGTCGCGACCCCGGGAGCGGGCATGAGCGTGAGCAGTCGGTACAGGGGAGCCTGGGAGGGCTTCTGGCGCGAGGCCCCCGGAGAGCAGGGCGAGGTCTTCTGGGACGCCGAGCCCGCGCTCACGGTCGGGGTCCATCTCGGCCTCTTCGAACCGTACTTGGCGGCCCACGACCTGCCCTTCGTGGACCTCGGCTGCGGCAACGGCACCCAGACCCGCTTCCTCGCCGACCGATTCCCGCGGGTCGTCGGCACCGACCTCGCCCCCGCCGCGCTCGACCTCGCCCAGGGCGCCGACCCGGCGGGCCGGGCCCGGTACCGGCTGCTCGACGCGGCGGACAAGACCGAGGCCGAGGCGCTGCACGCTGAGCTCGGCGACGCCAACGTCTATATGCGGGGTGTGCTCCATCAGGCCGAGACGGACGACCGGCAGCTGCTGGCGGACGGTCTGGCCACTCTGGCGGGGGAGCGTGGCCGGGTCTTCCTGGTCGAGCTCGCCGAGGCCGCCGGCGCACTCCTGCGGGGGCTGGCCCAGAGCCCGGACGGCCCTCCGGCCAAGCTGGCCCCGGTGTTCCGGCACGGCCTCGCCCCGGGCGAGGTCGCGGACGCGGCGGTCCCCGAGTACTTGCGCGCGGCGGGCCTCACGGTCCTCGCGAGCGGCGATCTCCCGCTCGTCACGACCGAGCACCTGCCCGACGGCACGCGGATCGAACTTCCGTCGAAATGGCTGGTGGCGGGCCGCTCCGGGTGACACCAGTGGTCTGGACCGGTGAGAGTTGTCCACAGGCTCTGCCGGGCCCGGGCCGAAGCGCGTACGGTTTCGGGCATGAAGATCCTCATCAGCGCCGACATGGAAGGCGCCACTGGTGTGACCTGGCCGGCCGACGTGCTGCCGGGGACTCCGCAGTGGGAGCGGTGCCGCGCGATGTTCACCTCGGACGTGAACGCCGCGGTGCTCGGCTTCTTCGACGGCGGCGCCGACGAGGTGCTGATCAACGAGGCCCATTGGACCATGCGGAACCTGCTGCTGGAGAGGCTCGACGAGAGAGCGGAGATGCTCACCGGGCGGCACAAGTCGCTCTCCATGGTCGAGGGCGTGCAGCACGACGACGTGGACGGCATCGCGTTCGTCGGCTATCACGCGGGTGCGGGCATGGAGGGCGTCCTCGCGCACACCTACCTCGCGAACTCCATCACCGGGGTGTGGATCAACGACGTGCGGGCCAGTGAGGGCCTGCTCAACGCCCATGTCGTCGCCGAGTACGGAGTGCCGGTCGTGCTGGTGACCGGCGACGACGTGGCGTGCGAGGACGCCCTCGGGTACGCGTCCGAGGCGCTGAAGGTCGCCGTGAAGGACCACGTCTCGCGGTACGCGGCCGTGTGCCGCACACCGGCCAGGACCGCCGCGGACATCCGGGCCGCGGCCAAGGAGGCGGCGGCGCTCGCGGTGCGGCACGAGCCGGTCGTCGCCGGCCCGTTCACCATCGCTCTGGAGTTCGACGCCGAGCACCTGGCGATGGCCGCCACCGTCGTGCCGGGTGTCGGCCGCGTCGGCGAGCGGAAGATCGCGTACACCAGCGGCACCATGTACGAGGGGATTCGGACCTTCAAGGCGGTCACCACGATCGTCTCGGCCGCGGTGGAGGAGCAGTATGGCTGACGCACGGGCACTCGACGAGGTCGTTCGGTTCACCTCCGACCTCATCCGGATCGACACCACGAACAGGGGCGGCGGGGACTGCCAGGAGCGCCCGGCCGCCGAGTACGCCGCCGCGCGGCTGGCCGAGGCGGGCCTCGAACCGACACTCCTGGAGCGCACCAAGGGACGTACGAACGTCGTCGCCCGCCTGGAGGGCACCGACCCGTCCGCCGACGCGCTGCTCGTCCACGGTCATCTGGACGTGGTGCCCGCGCAGGCCGAGGACTGGAGCGTCCACCCGTTCTCCGGGGAGATCCGCGACGGCGTCGTCTGGGGGCGGGGCGCGGTCGACATGAAGAACATGGACGCGATGATCCTCTCTGTCGTCCGAGCCTGGGCGCGCGAGGGGGTGCGGCCCCGGCGTGACCTGGTGATCGCCTTCACCGCCGACGAGGAGGCGAGCGCCGAGGACGGCTCGGGCTTCCTCGCCGACGAGCACCCCGGACTCTTCGAGGGCTGCACCGAGGGCATCAGCGAGTCGGGGGCGTTCACCTTCCACGACGGCAGCGGCCGGCAACTGTATCCGATCGCCGCGGGAGAGCGCGGCACCGGCTGGCTCAAGCTCACCGCCCGGGGCCGGGCGGGACACGGCTCCAAGGTGAACCGGAGCAACGCGGTGACCCGCCTCGCCGCCGCGATCACCCGCATCGGCGCCCACGAGTGGCCGTTGCGCATCACCCCGACCGTGCGGGCCGCCCTGACCGAACTCGCCGCCCTGTACGGCGTGGACGGCGGCCTGGACGACGTGGACGCCCTCCTGCGCAAGCTCGGCCCGGCCGCCGCACTCGTCGAGCCGACGGTCCGTAACAGCGCCAACCCGACCATGCTGAGCGCCGGTTACAAGGTCAACGTGATCCCGGGAGAAGCCGTCGCGTACGTGGACGGCCGCTATCTTCCCGGCGGCGAGGACGAGTTCCGCACGACGATGGACCGGCTCACCGGGCCCGACGTGGAGTGGGAGTTCCACCACCACGAAGTGGCCCTCCAGGCACCCCTGGACTCGCCGACGTACGCGCGGATGCGGGCGGCCGTGGAGGAGTTCGCGCCCGAGGGCCATGTGGTCCCGTACTGCATGTCGGGCGGCACGGACGCCAAGCAGTTCTCCCGGCTCGGCATCACCGGATACGGCTTCGCACCGCTGAAGCTCCCCGAGGGCTTCGACTACCAGGCACTGTTCCACGGAGTCGACGAGCGCGTACCGGTCGAGGCGCTCCACTTCGGCGTCCGCGTTCTCGACCGCTTTCTGCGCACGGCCTAGAGGGGACGAGATGCAGACCTTGTCATACGGTTCATGGCCCTCACCCATCGACGCGGCGCTCGCCGCCGCGCACGACGGACATCCCGAGTTCGTCGGTTTCGTCGGCGACGAGGCCTGGTGGACCGAGCCGCGGCCGACCGAGGGCGGACGGCGCACGCTGGTCCGGCGGAAGGCGGACGGCACCGAGGAGCCGCTGCTCCCGACCCCCTGGAACGTGCGCAGTCGCGTCATCGAGTACGGCGGTCACCCCTGGGCGGGAGTCATGCGCCCCGAAGGCCCGCTGTTCGTGTTCGTGAACTTCGCCGACCAGCGCCTCTACCACTGCGAACCCGGCGGGGAACCGCTCCCGCTGACCCCCCTCTCGCCGGTGGGCGGCGGACTGCGCTGGGTCGACCCGCAGATCCGGGTGGAGCGGGGCGAAGTGTGGTGCGTCATGGAGGAGTTCACCGGGGACGGACCCAGCGATCTGCGCCGGGCCGTCGTCGCGGTGCCGCTGGACGGAACGGCGGCCTACGACCGGGACGCCGTGCGGGAACTGTCCGACGGGCGGCACCGGTTCGTCACCGGACCCCGGCTCTCGCCCGACGGCCGGCAGGCGGCCTGGCTCGCCTGGGACCACCCGCGGATGCCGTGGGACGGCACCGAGGTGATCCTCGCGGACGTCACCGAGGACGGCACTCTGTCCCGCCCGCGGCCCGTCGCGGGGGGCCCGGAGGAGTCCGTCGTCCAGGCCGACTGGGCGGCCGACGGCACTCTGCTCTACGTCAGCGACCGCACCGGCTGGTGGAACCTCCACCGTCTCGGCGCGGACGGCGAGGCGATCGCCGTCTGTCCGCGCGAGGAGGAGTTCGGCGGCCCCCTCTGGAAGGTCGGATACCGCTGGTTCGCGCCCCTGGAGACCGGCCTGGTCGCCGTCGTGCACGGACGGGGCGCCACCGCGCTCGGGATACTCGACCCGGAGACCGGCGAGCTCGTCGACACGGCCGGCCCCTGGACCGAGTTCGCGCCGACGCTCGCGGTGCACGGCAGCAGGGTCGTGGGTGTCGGCGCCAGCCCCCGCAGCGCCCCCGAGGTCGTCGAGCTGGACGCCAGCACCGGGCGGGCCCGGGTGATCGGCGCCGCGCACGACGACCCGGTCGACCCCGCGTACTACCCGGAGCCCCAGATCCGCGCCTTCACCGGCCCCGACGGACGCGAGATCCACGCGCACATCTACCCGCCGCACCACCCCGACCACGTAGCGCGCGGCGACGAACTCCCGCCGTACGTCGTATGGGTGCACGGCGGCCCCACCGGCCGCTCGCCCCTCGTCCTCGACCTGGGGATCGCCTACTTCACCTCGCGCGGCATCGGCGTGGCCGAGGTCAACTACGGCGGATCGAGCGGCCACGGACGGGAGTACCGCAACCGGCTGCGCGAACAGTGGGGTGTCGTCGACGTCGAGGACTGCGCGGCCGTGGCGCTCGCGCTCGCCGACGAGGGCACCGCCGACCCGCGCCGACTCGCGATCCGCGGCGGCAGCGCGGGCGGCTGGACCAGCGCCGCCTCGCTGGCCACCACCGACGTCTACGCCTGCGGCACGATCCTCTATCCCGTCCTCGACCTGAGCGAATGGGCCTCGGGCGAGACCCACGACTTCGAGTCGCGGTACCTGGAGTCGCTGGTCGGTCCGATCGCCGAGGTGCCGGGGCGGTATCTGGAGCGGTCGCCCTCCACACACGCCGACGGCATCACCGCACCCTTCCTGCTGCTCCAGGGACTCGACGACACCGTCTGTCCGCCCGTGCAGTGCGAACGCTTCCTGGCCGTGCTGGAGGAACAGGACCGCCAAGCCCCGCACGCCTACATCACCTTCGAGGGGGAGGGGCACGGCTTCCGGCGCGCCGAGACGATGGTGCGGGCACTGGAGTCCGAACTCTCCCTGTACGCGCAGGTCTTCGGGCTGAACCCGCCCGGGATCCCCAAGCTGGAGCTGTCCGGATGAAGCCGCCGCCCGCCAGGGACCGGACCGGGCGGAACCCTTCACGAACCCGGGCGCGAGACGAGGGCGACCGGAAGAACCACCAGGAACGGGAGCAGTACGAGTGACCCGAACGACCGCAGCGATCACCCCCTTGACCCGGCCCGCGCGGCTCGCCCCCGGGGCCCGGGTCGCCGTCGTCGCGCCCAGCGGGCCCGTCCCCGAGGAACGGCTGGAGACCGGCCTCGACATCCTCCGCGGCTGGGACCTCGACCCGGTCGTGGCCCCCCACGTCCTGGACCGGCACGGCGAGTTCGGTTACCTGGCCGGGAAGGACGCCGACCGGGCGGCCGACTTCCAGGCGGCGTGGTGCGACCCGGACGTGGCGGCCGTGCTGTGCGCCCGCGGTGGGTACGGCGCTCAGCGCATGGTCGACCTGCTCGACTGGGACGCCGTCCGGGCGGCCGGCCCCAAGGTCTTCCTCGGGTTCAGCGACATCACCGCACTGCACGAGGCGTTCGCGACGCGGGTGGGGCTCGCGACCCTGCACGGGCCGATGGTCGCGGCCGTCGACTTCCTGAAGAACACCCGGGCGCAGGACCATCTGCGGGCGACTCTCCTCGAACCCGAGTCGGTACGGACCATCGCCTCCGTCGAAGCCGTCGCGCTGGTCCCCGGGAAGGCCCGCGGTGTCACGCTCGGCGGCTGCGCGAGTCTGCTGGCCGCGGACCTCGGCACACCGCACGCCCGTACGTCCGCCCGGGGCGGACTGCTCCTGATCGAGGACATCGGCGAGGAGGCCTACCGGCTGGACCGGATCCTGACGCAACTGCTGCGCGCCGGCTGGCTCGACGGGGTGGCCGGGGTCGCGCTCGGCTCGTGGGTGGACTGCGGACCGTACGAGGGGCTGCGCGCCGTGTTCGCCGACCGGCTCGGTGGGCTCGGTGTGCCGGTCGTCGAGCACTTCGGGTTCGGGCACGCCGAGGGGGCGCTGACGATGCCCTTCGGTCTCCGGGCGGAACTCGACGCGGACGCGGGGACCCTGACACTGGACGAGCCCGCGCTGGCCTGACGCCGCGTCGCGCCCAGCTCGGGCCTGCCCTAGCGGTCGCGCCCCCGCTCGGGTCTGACGCCGTGGTCGCGCCCCCGCTCGGGCCTGATGTCCCGGTCGCGCCCCGCGCCGGCCTGCCGTCGTGGACGGGGCGTCGGTCTGACGTGACCGCGCGCCGGTCGCCGGTCCGGGGGGCCGGACGTCCCGGCGGGCAGTCACCCGGGAGGATGCTCCGCCGCGCGTGCCGGCGCCTTCCGGATCATGCTGGGCGCATGAGTCCGAAGACCTCCGAGAGCGTCGGTGCGAGCGGCGGCGAGAGCAGCCCCCGCGAAGGGCTGCTGACGCCGGTCAGGGTCACCGTGGCCCTGCTGGCCGTCCTCGCTCTGATCTTCGTCTTCGAGAACACCCGGAGCACCAAGATCCGGCTGCTCGTCCCCGAGGTGACCATGCCGCTGTGGATGGCGCTGCTCGCCACCGGACTGATCGGGGCGCTGTGCGGTGCGTACGCCATGAGGCGCAGGCGCTGAAGGCGCCCGCGTAGGGTGACGGGATGCCTGAGAACGCCGGATATCTCGCCGAGGGTCCTCGCGTGGGCATCCGGCACTTCACCCGGGATGACGGTGCGGAGTTCACCGCACGGGCCAGGGAGAGCAAGAGCCTGCACCAGCCGTGGCTCTTCCCTCCGGGCAGCGCCGACGGCTACGCCGTCTACGCGGGGCGGCTCATCGAGGACCCGACCAAGGCGGGGTTCCTCGTCTGCGAACGGGACGGCGGGGGAATCGCCGGTTTCATCAACATCAACAACATCGTCGGGGGCGGCTTCCTGTGCGGAGCCCTCGGCTACGGCGCCTTCGCGCATGCCGCCGGACGCGGGCTGATGACCGAGGCGCTCGACCTCGTCGTGCGGTACGCCTTCGGGCGGATGGGGCTGCACCGGCTGGAGATCAACGCGCAGCCCGGCAACACGGGGTCGATCGCGCTCGCCCGGCGCTGCGGCTTCCGGCTCGAAGGCTTCTCGCCGGACTTCATCCACCTCGACGGCGCCTGGCGGGACCACGAGCGCTGGGCGATCACCGCGGAGATGGTCGCGCCCCGCGGACGACCGGGCGGGTCAGTACCCTCCCGGTGAGGGCGTCTCCCTCGGGCCCCGGGCTTCCCGCGGCGCCCTTCCCCGAGGTGGTCCGCCCGGGTGAGGATGCATCCATGCGGAACATCGTCGTGCTGGACGCCCCCTCCAACCTCGGCCTGCGCCCGCCCGCGCCCGGCACCGTCCCCGGCTGCTACAAACTGGCCGGCGCGCTCCGCGAGCAGCGGATCGTGCAGAGGCTCGGTGCGCTGGAGGGCGGAGTGGTCGTACCGCCGCGTTACGACCGGGGCGACTGGCAGGAAGGCGACGGCGTCTTCAACGCGGCGGCCATCGCCACGTACACCCGTGCGCTCGCCGATCGCGTCGAACGCCATGTCCGCGTCGGTGACCTCCCCGTCGTCCTCGGCGGCGACTGCTCCATCCAGCTCGGCGCGTCCCTCGCCCTGCGCCGCATCGGCCGGTTCGGGCTGGCCGCCATCGACGGTTCGGCCGACTTCCGGCACGCCGGGAACTCCGACCGCATCGGGGCGGCCGGCGGCGAGGAACTCGCGATCGCCACCGGCCGTGGCCAGGACGACCTGTCCGACATCGAAGGGCTCAAGCCCTATCTGCGGGACGAGGACCTACGGCTCTTCGGCATCCGTGACTACGACACCGATCGCGACGAACTCGCGTCGCTGAAGATCCCCACGACGACCGTCGGCGAGCTGCGCACCTGGGGCGCGGACGCGATCGCCCGGGCCACCCTGGGCACCCTCGAACTCCCGCACCTGGACGGCTTCTGGGTGCACCTCGACGCCGACTCGCTCGATCCGGCCGTGATGCCCGCCGTGGACAGCCCGGACCCGGACGGCCTGCTGCCCGACGAACTCCTCGCGCTGCTACGCCCGTTGGTCCGCTCGCCGCACTGCGTCGGCCTCAACGTCACGATCTACGACCCCGACCTGGACCCCGACGGGACCGCGGGCGCGCTCCTCGCGGACCTGATCGTCGCCGCCTTTGCGGAATCCTGACCCGATTCTGACGAGCGGAGACCCTGGTCAGCAGGCCGATCAGCATGTTCCATGGTCATCGTGACGACGATCCGACGTGACGTACTGAACCTCCCGGCGGCGGAGTTGGGCCCGAACAACCCGCTGCCGCCCCTGCGGACCCTCGACGAGATGCACACCATCGACGACCGCGACCGCGTCGGCCTGCCGCGCGACATGGCGCGGCAGATCGGGTACGAGCCGCTGCGCAGCGTGCTGCCGGAACGCATCCGGGACGGCTACGAACGGGAGCGCCCGAACCGCGAACTCGACACGATCGTGATCGAGAACGACCGGCTGCGCGCCACCGTGCTGCCCGGCTTCGGCGGCCGTATCGTCTCACTCTTCCACAAACCGACCGCGACGGAACTCCTCTACAGCAACCCGGTGCTCCAGCCGGCCTGCTTCGCCCTCAACGGTGCCTGGTTCTCCGGCGGCATCGAGTGGAACATCGGCGCCACCGGGCACACCACCCTGTCGTGCTCACCCGTCCACGCCGCCCGCGTTCCCGCCCCCGACGGCGGCGAGATGCTGCGCCTGTGGGAGTGGGAACGGCTGCGCGACCTCCCCTTCCAGGTCGACCTGTGGCTGCCGGACGGCTCCGACTTCCTGTACATCGGCGTGCGCGTCCGCAATCCCCACGAGAAGCCCGCCCCGCTGTACTGGTGGTCCAACATCGCGGTCCCCGAGGAGCGCAGGGTGCTCGCCCCGGCTCAGGAAGCGTGGCACTTCGGCTACGAGCGGCGGCTGCGCCGGGTGCCCGTGCCGACGTACGACGGGATCGACCGCACGTATCCGCTGAGCAGCACGTTCCCCGCCGACTACTTCTACGAGGTACCCGACGGGCGGCGCCGCTGGATCGCCGCGATCGACGCCACGGGCGAGGGGCTGGTCCAGACGTCGACCGATGCCCTGCGCGGGCGCAAGCTGTTCGTCTGGGGCTCGGGGCCCGGAGGGCGGCGCTGGCAGGAGTGGCTCACCGAGCCGGGAACCGGCGGGTACTGCGAGATACAGGCCGGGCTCGCCCGCACGCAGCTCGAACACGTACGGCTCGAAGCCGAGAGCGAGGTCTCCTGGCTGGAGGCGTACGGGCCGTTGTCCGTGAACGCGGAGACGGCGCACGGGGCGGACTGGGAGGCCGCGCGGGCGGACGTCGAGGGCAGGCTGGAGAGCGCGCTCTCCCGGGACGCGGTCGACGCCGCGTACGCCGCCTGGCTGCCGTACGCCGACACGGATCCCGGCGAGGTGCTCGCCGTCGGATCCGGCTGGGGAGCACTCGAAGTGCTGCGAGCCGCCCACAAGCTGCCCGGTACGCCCTTCGACGAGAGCACGCTCGGCGACGACCAGGCGCCGTGGCGGGAACTGCTGCGGTCCGGCGCGTTCCCGGAGCCCCGGCGGGTCGGACCGCCCGGCGAGACCCTGGTGGCGTCGCACTGGCGCGACATGCTGGAGACGGCACCGGCCGTACCGATCGCCGAGTACCACCTCGGAGTGGCCCAGTGGCATGCCGGTGATGTCGCCCAGGCCGTGCGCAGTTGGGAGCGCGCGCTCGGACTCGCCCCGTCCCTGTGGCCGTTGCTGCGCTGCCTCGCTGTCGCCGACCAGGAGGCCGGCAACCACGAGCGCGCCGCCGACCGTTATGCCGAGGCCTTCGACGATCTGTGCCGGGAGCGGCGCGACGACGGGGAACGGTGGACCGCGGCGACCGCCGCGCTCGGCCGCGAGGCCATCGAGGCGCTGCTGACGGCCGGCCGGCCCGCGGACGCGCGTGCCGTGTGGGAACGGCTGCGCCCGGCGACCCGGGACCGCGGCCGGTTCCGTCTCGTCGAGGCCGAACTGCTGCTCGCCGAGGGCCGTCGCGAGGACGCGCGGGCGGTCTTCGACGCGGGCTTCGAGGTCGCCGACCTGCGCGAGGGCGCGGAGACCATCGGGCGTCTGTGGTCCCGGCTCAGCGACGAGCCGCTGCCCGCGCGCTACGACTTCCGCATGCGTCCGCCGTCCGCCACCTGAGTCCGCCGCCGTCCGCAGCCCGAGTCCAACGCCGTCCGGAGCCCGAGTCCGCCGGGCCACGGTCTCGGGTGCTCCGCCGCACGGCGGAGCACCCGAACCCGGCGCGGTTCAGACGCGGCGGTCCGCGTACTCGTACACCGACCCGTCCGGGTGCACGGCGATCAGGTTGCGGCCGCCGGGTGTCTCCACCGGGCCCGCGACCACGCGGGCACCGAGGTCGGTGAGGACCCGACCGGTCTCCTCGACGTCCTTGACGGCGATGGTCGCCGCGACCTTGCGCAGCATGTCGAGTTCGGACTCGGGCCCGCTCATCAGCAGGAAGCAGCCGATCGCGGCGACCGACACCCCGCCGCGCTCGAAGCGGAGGGCTCTGCCGCCCGCGAGCCGTTCGTAGAAGGGGACCGCAGTCTCCAGGTCGTCGACGCAGACGCGCAGCGTGGCTCCCAGAATCTCCATACGGACGAGCCTAGTTGGGGGCGAGCGGAGGAGGAGATCGTTTCGGACGATCGTCGCCGCCCCCCTGCGCGCCGCCCCCCTGCGCGCCGCGCAGCCGTCGCGCGGACGCGTTGTCCCCCCGACACCGCCCTCGGCGCGCGGCGGCCGCGTTGGCCGCGTTGGCCGCCCATGAATTTTTTCACCCGGTGCGCTGAGTCCAAACGGCTCCCCGTGCGTACTGTTCTTCGGCCGCCCCGACCAGGCGACGACAGATCGGCGAGAAGCCGACGGGCAGGAGGAACGGTGCAGCGTTCGGGCAATGTGATCGGAACACTCTTCGTGGGCGGTGCTCTCACGCTGACCCTGGCGGCTCTCGCCTACCCGGCGATGCTCGGCATCAGCACGGTGTCGACCTCGAACGACCGGATCATCGCCAACACACAGTGGGGACCGCTGACGGAAGGAGAGCGGGACTTCGTGGTCAAGGTGCGCGCGGCCGGCCTGTGGGAGCACCCGCTCGGCCTGATCGGCCTGCAGAAGGGACAGAGCAAGGCCGTCAAGACCGCCAGCCAGCACCTCGTGGACGGGCACGCCGCCCTGGACACCAGCTGCCGCAAGATCGCACCGATGCTGAACATCACGCTGCCCAACGTGGCGAGCCCCCAGCAGGAAGGTTTTGTCACCCAGCTGAAGTCGGAGTCGGGGAAGCAGTTCGACACCGACTTCGCCAACATCCTGCGGATGACCCACGGCTCGATCTTCAACGCGATCGCCAAGGTCCGCTCGACCACCAAGAACACGCTGATCCGCGCTCTGGCCGATCAGGCTAACAACACGGTCCTCGACCACATCACCGTGATGGAGAAGACCGGCCTCGTCGACTTCGACACCACGGTCTTCAACCAGACCACCCCGCCCAAACTCCCCAGCTCCGACACGACCCCGCCGGTGCCGGCGCCCGGCCAGCCCCAGGTCGTCCTCAACCCGCCGCCCAACCCGACCTCCACACCGCTGGACCTGAACGCCGCCCTGAACGGCGGGAGCACGAATGGCGGGTAGCCCCGCCGGGCCGGCTGCATGGTGTCATCAGGGGGTGGGGGGCCGCCGTCCATGACGGCGCTCCCGCAGGATCGAGCGAAGGTGAAGCAGACTGGACGCCATGCGATCCGCGCGGTCGCCGCACGCGCGGCTCACACCTTCCCCGCCTCCTGATCCGCCCCGCGTGGCCTGGCGAAAGGAGATGCGCGCCCGGGTCCTGGAAGAGGCATGGCAGCTTGCCTCCCGGGCCGGGTGGGATCGGGTCCGAGTGGCCGACCTCGCCTTGCGCGCGGAAGTGTCACGCCCCTCCATCTACGCCGAGTTCGGTGATCGGGCCGGCATCGGGCGAGCACTCGTGCACCGGGAGACGGAGCGATTCCTGCTGGGGGTGGCAAAGGTGCTCGAAGAGCATGATGACCTCGCCGCGGCCCTGGAAGCCGGTGTGGCGCACGCTCTGGCCGAGGCGGCGGACAGCCCGTTCATCCGCGCGGTGGTCACGGCCGCTCGAGGCGGCACCGATGCCCTGCTTCCCTTCCTGACCAGTCGGCCGGAGCCGGTGTTCTCCCAGGCTTGGGACATGATGGCCGCCTGGCTGGGCGTCAAAGCGGCCCGGGCGAGCGAGGCTCGGCGTCTCGAAGCCGCCGACCTGGTTGTGCGGCTGACCCTCAGTCACATGCTGTTGCCCTCACCCGGGCTGGAAGCCGCCCCGGAGCGTGTCGCTCGCGCGGCGTGCGCGGTACTCGCCGACCCCGGAGAGGCCGGACCTCGGTGAGGTTCGGTCAGTCTGCCGCGCGCCGCCGGGTGCAGATTGGCGCGGCTCGCGTCTCCTTCGTAGTGCGTGAGAAGCCGGCTGTCCATGACGCGCCTCCAGAGCGGAGGAAACCACGCCAGCACGATCATCGTCGCGTATCCAGAAGGCAGTTGGGGTGCTTCGTCGAAGTGCCTGAGGGTCTGGTAGCGGCGCAGGGGATGGGCGTGGTGGTCGGAATGGCGCTGGAGCTGGAACAGCAGGAGGTTGCTGATCGTGTTGTTGCTGTTCCAGCTGTGCCGTGGGCTCACTCGTTCGTAGCGACCGTCTGGACGTCGCTGGCGCGAAAGACCGTAGTGCTCCAGGTAGTTGACGGTCTCCAGGAGACAGAACCCGAGCACGGCCTGGAGGATCAGGTAGGGCAGAACCGTCCAGCCGAACGCCGCGACAAGGGCGCCGAAGAGAGCTACTGAGAGCGCCCACGCCGTCAGAATGTCGTTGTGCCGGCTCCACGTCCGACGTCCGCGTCGGCTCAGCCTGCGCTGCTCCAGAGACCAGGCCGAACGGGCGCTGCCCAGAACCGCACGCGGCAGGAAACGCCAGAAGCCTTCTCCCATGCGCGAGCTGGCCGGGTCCTCCGGGGTGGCGACCCGTATGTGATGCCCGTGATTGTGCTCCACGTAGAAATGCCCGTAGCAGCTCTGGGCGAGGGCCATGCGGCTCAGCCGGCGCTCGAGCCGCTCACGCTTGTGCCCGAGTTCGTGAGCGGTGTTGATGGCCACGCCGGCCACGACTCCGGTGGTGGCGGTCAGCCCGAGGCAGTCGACGACGGTCATGGTGCCGCGGGCCCACACACCGCACGCGAACACGAGTGCGCCGAACTGCAGAGGAAGGTAGAGGTAGGTGCACCAGCGGTAATAGGTGTCGGCCTCCAGGCGCCGCATCACTTCCTCGGGCGGGTTCGCCCTGTCAGGCCCGGTGAAGTGGTCGACGGCAGGAAGGAGGACGAAGGCGAAGAACGGGCCCCACCACCAGAAGGCCCTGAGCCCGGTCAGCCCTGCCAGCGCACCTGCCTGGAAGGGCAGCGTGGGTACCACCAGGGCGAGAAGCCAAAGGTGGCGCTTGGGATCCCTCCAGCGAAGAACATCATCCGGGACTCGGTCAACCACGACGCCTCCTGAGCGGGAGCGTGCCTCCGCCAGGCCCGCCCGGGCCCCGGC